>NZ_LZKD01000094.1:0-37151 GCF_001668695.1 Mycobacterium sp. E2497 | reverse complement strand
GGTACGCGGCAAACTGCTCGCATTCGGCCTCGAGCAGCGTGAGAGCCGCCGCCATCTGCTCGCCGTAGCACTGTTGGGTCCACACGCTCACCACCGCTGCGACCGGCGGATCCAGCGTCGTCAGCGTCATCAGCGAATGGCGCACCGCGTCGTCGCGGACGTTGACCGACAGCCCCGGCAGACCCAGCGCCAACAGGGCGTCGGCGACGGGGCCCCGCTGGCGGGCGCACCACTGTTCGTCCGAATCGGAACGCATGAGCACGGCGATGACCTTTTCCATAGGCAGAACCTACCCGCCGGCTGGACGGCCTGGGCCGGGCTATTTGACCAGCCGCACCTGGTGTTCGCCGCTGATCAGGGTGCCGATGGTCTGCGCCAGCTGCCGGTAGGACTCGTCGCGGCCGCTGGACGAGCGGTACACCAGGCCGATGCGCCGTCCGGGTCGCGGCGCGGCGAACTGCGCCAGGCCGAGGCGGCTGCGCGTCGCCTCGACCGGTACCGCGCTCTGCGGAATGAGCGTGACCCCCAGCCCGCCGGTCACGCATTGGACGGCGGTGGCCAACGAGGCCGCGCGGGTGTTGGCCAGCTCCGCTCGAACGCCCGCCTTGTGGCACACCTCCAGGGCCTGATCGCGCAGGCAGTGCCCCTCTTCCAGCAGCAGCAAGGGCAGGTCGGCCAATGCCGTGGTCGGCACCCGCCGTTTTCCCGACAGCGGGTGTCCGGGCGGCAGCGCGAGGACGAAGTCCTCGTCGTAGATCGGGATCGCGGTGACGCCGCCGGCGTCGGCGGGCAGCGCGATCAGCGCCGCGTCCAGCGCCCCTTCCCGCAGCACCGTCAACAGTCGTTCGGTCTGGTCTTCCGTCACCCGCAACGTCATCCCGGGAAATTGCTCGGCGAGGCCGGCCAGCACGGTCGGCAGGACGTAGGGCGCCACCGTCGGGATCAGCCCGAGCCGCATGCCGGCCTGCAGTGGGTAGGACGAGCCGGCGGCGGCGGCGGAGAACGCATCCACCGCCTCGATCACGGCCTGGGCCCGCGGCAGCAGCTCCGCACCCTCGGCCGTCAAGAGGACGCGCCGGGTCGAGCGTTCGATGAGCCGGGTGCCGAGCCCGGCCTCCAGCGCCGCCAGCGCCTGCGACAACGTGGACTGGCTGACGCCGAGAGTGGTTGCGGCGCCGCTGAACTGACGCTTTTCGGCGATGGCGACGAACGCGCGGAGCCCGGCGATCGTGGGCTGATAAGTCTTATCGGGCATACCGATAAGTATAGTGGGACATATCACCTTTACTTCAGCCAGGGCGAACGGCACTATAGGCAATGACCGCTAATCTTGAGTAAATCCAATAAGGAGCGACATGCCTCTGCTGACCATCGGTGACCAGTTCCCCGCCTACGAGCTCACCGCGCTGATCGCGGGCGACCTGTCCAAGGTCGACGCCCAACAGCCCGAGGACTACTTCACCACCGTGACCAACGAGGACTACGAGGGCAAGTGGCGCGTTGTCTTCTTCTGGCCCAAGGACTTCACTTTCGTGTGCCCGACCGAGATTGCCGCGTTCGGCAAGCTCAACGACGAGTTCGCCGACCGCGACGCACAGGTCCTGGGCGTGTCGATCGACAGCGAATTCGTGCACTTCAACTGGCGCGCCCAGCACGAGGACCTGAAGAAGTTGCCGTTCCCCATGCTCTCGGACATCAAGCGTGAGCTGAGCCTGGCCACCGGCGTCCTCAACGCCGACGGCGTGGCCGACCGCGCGACCTTCATCGTGGACCCCAACAACGAGATCCAATTCGTCTCGGTCACCGCCGGTTCCGTGGGACGCAACGTGGAGGAAGTGCTGCGGGTCCTGGACGCGCTGCAGTCCGACGAGCTGTGCGCCTGCAACTGGCGCAAGGGCGACCCGACGCTGAACGCCACCGAGCTGCTCAAGGCCTCGGCCTAGTCACCTAAGGTCTGATGAGGAGGCGAGATGAGCGTAGAGAATCTCAAAGAGGCACTGCCTGAGTACGCCAAGGACCTCAAGCTCAACCTGGGCTCGATCACGCGCACGACCGAGCTCAACGAGGAACAGCTGTGGGGCACCCTGCTGGCTACCGCCGCGGCGACGCGAAACACCCAGGTGATCAGCGAGATCGGTGCCGAGGCGGCCGACATCCTGTCCGCCGAGGCATACACCGCGGCGCTGGGGGCCGCATCGATCATGGCCATGAACAACGTGTTCTACCGTGGCCGGGGCTTCCTCGACGGCAAGTACGACGACCTGCGCGCGGGATTGAGGATGAACATCATCGCCAATCCCGGCGTGGCGAAGGCGAACTTCGAGCTGTGGTGTTTCGCGGTCTCGGCGATCAACGGATGCCCAGACTGCGTGGCCTCCCACGAGCACACGCTGCGCGAGGCGGGCGTGAGCCGGGAGACCATCCACGAGGCGCTGAAGGCCGCCGCGATCGTCTCCGGTGTGGCGCAAGCGCTCGCCGCCTCCCAGACGCCGGCCACCGTCGGCTGACGCAGTGACGGCACCAGCCTGGGTAGAGCACGCGATCTGGTGGCAGGTCTACCCACTGGGGTTCGTCGGCGCCTTTCCCGCGTCGTCGGAGCCGCCGCAGCCGGACCAACACCGGCTGCGGCGGCTCGTCGACTGGTTCGACCACGCCATCGCGCTGGGCGCCTCGGGCGTCGCGCTGGGACCGATCTTCGCCTCGCGCACACACGGTTACGACACCACCGACCATTACCGCATCGATCCCCGGCTCGGTGACGACGACGATTTCGACCATCTCGTCGCCGAGGCCCGCCGCCGCGGCCTGCGCATCCTGCTCGACGGCGTTTTCAATCACGTCGGTCTGGATTTCCCCCGCTACCGCGAGGCGCCGACCGACGAGGCGGCCGCGCGCTGGTTTCGCGGGCGCCCCGGCCGTTTTCACACGTTCGAGGGCCACGCGGAGCTGATCACGCTCAATCACGACAATCCCGACGTGGTCGACTACACCGTCGACGTGATGACGCACTGGCTGCAGCGGGGCGCCGACGGGTGGCGCCTCGACGCCGCTTACACTGTGCCAGAAAGGTTTTGGGCGTCCACGCTGCCGCGGGTGCGCGAGCGGTTCCCGGACTCCTGGTTCGTCGGCGAGCTCATCCACGGTGACTACGCCGCGGTGGTGCGGGCGGCCACGTTCGACTCGGCCACCCAGTACGAGTTGTGGAAGGCGATCTGGAGCAGCCTCAACGACGGCAACTTCTTCGAGCTGGACTGGGCGTTGCAGCGACACGGCGAGTTCCTGGCCGGTTTCGCCCCGCTCACCTTCATCGGCAACCACGACGTCACCCGCATCGCGAGCCGGCTGGATCGCCCCGAGCACGTGGCGCACGCGCTGTTGATCCTGCTGACCGTCGGCGGCGTGCCCAGCATTTACGCCGGCGACGAGCTGGGATTCCGCGGCGTGAAAGAGGAACGTTACGGCGGCGACGACGCGGTTCGGCCCGAGTTCTCCTCTCCCCCACTGAAATTGGATGCCTTCGGGGCGCAGGTGTGGGCGTTGCACCAGTTCCTCGTGGGGCTGCGGCGCAGGCACCCGTGGTTGCACCGGGCGACGACCAGCCCGGTGCGGTTGCAAAACCGGCACTACGTGTACGAGACCCGCAGCGGGGACGACGCGCTGCTGGTCGCGCTGAACATCGACGACGAGCCGCTGAGCCTGGCGCTGCCGGAGGTGGGCACGGCCCAATGGAAGGTCATCGGGGGATCGGCGGCGCCGCCCCAAGAGGTGGTGGACACGCTGGTCGTGGAACCGCACGGCTGGCGGATTCTAGGCCCCGCCTAGGCGCGCCAGGGTCAGCTGATCCTGCCGGCCGTCGTAGTACTTGTCCAGAACCGCAAGGAAATCCTCGTTATCGTCGGTCGCGCGCGCAAAGAGCGTCATCGACGAGCGCAGCTTGAGGTCGTCGGGCGAGCCGAAGATGTCCCTCACCGATTTGCCGTGGACCTCGTTGACCAGTCGGGCGCACTCGTGCAAGCGCGGCCCGAGCACCTCGTGCCGCAGGTATGCGCGGGCCTCGTCGAGCGACGAGATGCCGTAGTGCACCGCCGTTGGGCTGCCGCCCAGGCCGCGTAACTGCGGGAAGACGAACCACATCCAGTGACTGCGCTTGCGCCCGGCGCGCAGCTCTTCGACCACGTTGCGGTACACCGGGCCCTGCGCCTCGACGAAGCGCTCGAGGCCGAACGGGTCGCTGTCCGCTTGCATGTGACTACGGTTGCACACTGTGGAATCCAAAGGACGGAAGGCCGCCAAACGGCGAGTGCCCAAGGTGCGTGATCTCGCGCCGCTGATCAAGTTCAAGCGGCCGCAGTTCGACGCGACCAAGCGCCGCCTCGACACCGCGTACACCATCGACGATTTGCGGCGCATCGCCCGACGGCGCACGCCCAGGGCGGCGTTCGACTACACCGACGGCGCGGCCGAGGACGAGCTGTCCATCGCACGCGCCCGACAAGCGTTCCGCGACATCGAGTTTCACCCGACCATCCTGCGCGACGTCACCAACGTCACCGCCGGCTGGAACGTGCTGGGTCAACCGGTGGTCCTGCCGTTCGGCATCGCGCCCACCGGCTTCACCCGGTTGATGCACACCGAGGGCGAGATCGCGGGCGCGGCGGCGGCGGCCAAGGCCGGTATCCCCTTCTCGCTGTCCACGCTCGGCACCTGCTCGATCGAGGACCTGGTGACCGCTGTGCCGCAGGGCCGGAAGTGGTTTCAGCTGTACATGTGGCGCGACCGCGAGCGGTCGATGGCGCTGGTGCGGCGGGCGGCCGACGCGGGTTTCGACACCCTGCTGGCCACCGTCGACGTCCCGGTCTCCGGTGCCCGGCTGCGCGACAACCGCAACGGCATGACGATCCCGCCGACGCTGACCCTGCGCACAGTGCTCGATGCGGTCCCGCATCCGAAATGGTGGTTCGACCTGTTGACCACCGAGCCGCTGGCATTCGCGTCGCTGGACCGCTGGCCGGGGACGGTCGCCGAGTACCTGAGCACCATGTTCGACCCGAGCCTCACCTTCGACGACCTGGAGTGGATCAAGGCCCAGTGGCCGGGCAAGTTGGTTGTCAAGGGCATCCAGACGCTCGACGACGCCCGCGCCGTCGTCGACCGCGGTGTCGACGGCATCGTGTTGTCGAATCACGGCGGGCGCCAGCTGGATCGGGCCCCGGTGCCCTTTCACCTGTTGCCATCGGTCGCCCGGGAGGTCGGCGAGCACACCGAGATCCTGCTGGACACCGGCATCATGTCGGGCGCCGACATCGTGGCGGCCATCGCGCTGGGCGCGCGCTGCACGCTTGTCGGCCGGGCCTACCTGTACGGCCTGATGGCCGGCGGCGAGGCCGGTGTCACCCGCGCGATCGACATCCTGGCCGAAGGCGTGATCCGGACCATGCGGCTGCTGGGCGTCACCTGTCTCGAAGAGCTGTCGCCCAAACACGTGACGCAACTGCGGCGGCTGGGGCCGATTTCGCCAGCGTGACGCTGGCCGCACACTCGGCACCGGATGTGAGCCCGGCCGCACACTCGTGACGGCCTCACTCCCCGGGAACAAACGGGCCCCGGCCTGGGTTGAGCGCATCAGACTCAGTTTTGGAGGATTGATGGCTGAAGCCAAATCAATGCCGGTGCTGTTCGTCACCGACACCATCGTGTTGCCCGGCATGGTCGTGCCGATCGCGCTCGACGAGGCCGCGCGGGCGGCGATCGACGCCGCCCAGGCGAGCGAATCCGGGCAGCTGCTGATCGCGCCCCGGCTGGACGACCGCTACCCGTCGCACGGCGTGATCGCCAAGATCTTGCAGGTGGGACGCATCGCGGGCGGCGGCACCGCGGCCGTCGTGCGCGGTGAGCGCAGGGCGCAGATGGGGACCGGCGCGTCCGGGCCCGGAGCTGCGCTGTGGGTCGAGGTGACCGAGGTCCCCGAGGTCGAGACGACGGACGAAATCAAGGCGCTGACCGCCGAGTACAAGAAGCTGCTGCTGGCCATGCTGCAACGGCGCGAGGCCTGGGAGATCGTCGACTACGTCAACAGGCTGACCGACCCCTCGGCGCTGGCGGACACCTCCGGCTACGCGTCCTACCTGTCCAGCGAGCAGAAGCGGCAACTGGTCGAGACGGAGGATGTCGCCGAGCGGCTGCGCGTGCTGATCGACTGGACCAGCGACCACCTGGCCGAGGTCGAGGTCAACGACAAGATCGCCGAGGACGTCCGCGAGGGCATGGAGAAGACCCAGAAGGAGTTCCTGCTGCGCCAGCAGCTGGCCGCCATCCGCAAGGAGCTCGGCGAGGGCGAACCCGACGGATCCGACGATTACCGCGCCCGCGTCGAGGCCGCCGACCTGCCCGAGAAGGTGCGCGAGGCCGCACTGCGCGAGGTCGGCAAGCTGGAACGCTCCAGCGACCAGAGCCCGGAGAGCGGCTGGATCCGCACCTGGCTGGATACCGTGCTCGACCTGCCCTGGAACGCGCGGACCGAGGACTCGACGGACCTGAAAGCCGCGCGCGGCGTCCTGGACGCCGACCACCACGGGCTGGACGACGTGAAGGACCGCATCGTCGAATACCTGGCCGTGCGGGCGCGCCGCGCCCAACGCGGCCTGCAGGTCGTCGGCGGCCGCGGCTCCGGCGCGGTGATGGTGCTGGCCGGTCCCCCCGGCGTCGGCAAGACGTCACTGGGCGAGAGCGTCGCCCGGGCCCTGGGCCGCAAGTTCGTGCGCGTCGCCCTGGGCGGTGTGCGAGACGAGGCCGAGATCCGCGGGCACCGGCGCACCTATGTGGGCGCGTTGCCGGGCCGGATCGTGCGGGCCATCGGCGAGGCCGGGTCGATGAACCCCGTCGTGCTGCTGGACGAAATCGACAAGGTCGGCTCCGACTACCGGGGTGACCCTTCGGCCGCCCTGCTGGAGGTCTTGGACCCGGCGCAGAACCACACGTTCCGCGACCATTACCTGGATCTGGACCTGGACCTGTCCGACGTCGTGTTCCTGGCCACCGCCAACGTGATCGAGAACATCCCGTCGGCCCTGCTGGACCGCATGGAACTGGTGCAGATCGACGGTTACACCGAGGATGACAAGGTGGCGATCGCCCGCGACTACCTGCTGCCCCGGCAGCGGGAACGCGCGGCGCTCACCGACGACGAAGTCACGCTGACGGACGCGGCGCTGCGCAAGATCGCCGCGGACTACACCCGCGAGCCCGGGGTCCGGCAGTTCGAGCGGCTGCTGGCCAAGGCGTTGCGGAAGGTGACCACCAAGCTGGCGGACGACAGTGGGCCGATCACCGTCGACGAGCCGGACCTCGTCGAGTACCTGGGCCGCCCGCGGTTCACCCCCGAGTCGGCCGAACGCACGGCGGTGCCGGGAGTGGCCACCGGCCTGGCGGTCACGGGTCTGGGCGGCGACGTGCTCTACATCGAAGCCGGCGCCACGGACGGTGAGCCGGGTCTCCAGCTGACCGGTCAGCTGGGTGACGTGATGAAGGAGTCGGCGCAGATCGCGCTGTCCTATGTCCGTTCGCACGCCGGCGAGCTGGGCGTCGACCCCAAGGCCCTCGACCGGCGCATCCACGTGCACGTGCCCGCGGGCGCGGTGCCCAAGGACGGCCCGTCGGCCGGGGTCACCATGGTGACCGCCCTGGTGTCGATGGCGACCGGACGTCAGGTGCGCTCGGACGTCGGCATGACCGGCGAGGTCACGCTGAACGGGCGGGTGCTGCCGATCGGCGGCGTGAAGCAGAAGCTGCTGGCGGCGCAACGGGCCGGCCTCTCAACGGTGTTCATCCCGGCGCGCAACGAGCCCGACCTGGATGACGTGCCCGCCGAGGTGCTCGACGCGCTGGACGTGCGGCCGATGACCGACGTCGCCGACATCGTCGCGCAGGCGCTGGAACCCGTGACGCAGGCTGCCACAGTCGCTGCGTGATCTGAGCCTGGCCGGGATGCGCGGCAGATTCGCTCGCATCCCGGCGGAGCGTGTCCGGCGTGCCGCGCGAGCGGGTGTTACGCGCCCTCGGGGTTCCTGCGCCCCGCCCGGCTGAGCCCCCGGGGTCCGCGATTCGTTGGACAACGGGACCGACCTGCGTGGACGCAGCAAATAGGGCGCAGAGGTTTTCCGCATCGAGTTGCCGGGTATTGGGTGGTTGGAGGTTCGACTGCCCGCAAGGGCGATGGGGTGAGCGAATCACCAAGTCAATGGTTCAGCTGCGAAGGCAGCCAAACTGCTCGACAAGGGGATTCATCATGAAGTTGAACAGAATCGCAGCCGGCGCGGTCATGGCCGGCACCATCACGTCCGCGGCCTTCGGAATCGGCGCCGGGATGGCGCAGGCCGATCCGATTGGGCCGAATATTCCGGGACCGAACGTGCCCGGCCCGAACGTGCCGGGCGGCGACCGGGACGTGCCGGGCCCCGGCCAATATGTGCCGGGACAACCGATCTGCAACCCGGGTGCGCCGGGCGTCAACTGCAACGCGCCGGGCAGCCCACTTCCTCCGGGACACGACCGGACTCCGCCGCCGGGGCACTACAACGACCCGGTCCGCTACGGGCTCCCGGCCACCTGGGTTCCGCCAGTGGGTGACCCCGACGGGACCCAGCTTCCCGTCGTCTTCAACCCGCAGCTGGGTCAGTGGGGCGTTAACACGTCCACTGGTTTCCAGGTGTTCACGCCCGCGGGCGGGGCGTCTGGTTCAGGCCAGGTCAACGGCGGGATCAACCCCGGGACCTAAAACGGCATAACGAGGCGGCCGCCCCCGCAAGGGGCGGCCGTTCTCGTTGCACGGTGACAGCGGCGGCGAGTTCGGCGTTGAATGGACCAGTGAGTCTCAAACGGCAAGTTGTCCACCGCGTGCAGCGTCTGCTCGTCAACCCGGTGGGCCGGCAGATGCCGGGGATCATCCTGGAAACCACCGGCCGCAAGAGCGGCAAGCCGCGGCGGACCGCCGTGGGCGGGCGCCTGGTCGGCAACGAATTCTGGATGGTCTCCGAACACGGCGAACACTCCGACTACGTCCACAACATCAAGGCCGATCCCGCGGTGCGGGTGCGTATCGGCGGTCGATGGCGCAACGGCACCGCGCATCTGCTGCCGGACGACGACCCCCTGCAGCGGCTCGGCAACCTGCCGCGCCTCAACAGCGCGGTGGTGCGCCTGATGGGCAGCGACCTGCTGACCATCCGGGTGGACTTGGACTGACGCCGGGCATGGCCTACGACGAGAAGCTGGCCGACGAAATCCGCGAGATCGTGGCCTCCGAGCGCGGCGTGGAAGAGAAACGCATGTTCGGTGGGCTCGCCTTTCTGGTCAACGGCAACATGTCCGTGGCCGTCAGCCGCCAGGGCGGCCTGCTGGTCCGGGTGCCGGCGGAGGACCTCGACAAGGTACTGCGGCGCGACCACGTCGGCCCGATGGTGATGGGGGGCCGTGATGTTCGCGGCTGGGTCCGGGTGGACACCGCCGGGCTGCGCACCAGGCGTCAGCTCCAGGTCTGGGTAACCCGCGGCGTCGGATACGCGCGCGGCCTGCCCCCCAAGTGAGCCGGCGAGGTTGGCCGGTACCCGCCGCGGGTACGTGATCGGGTATGCCCGCAAGCGCGCAGCTGGTGCGACGGCTGCTTGACGTTGCAGGGACCACCTATGCCGCCGAGGCGCGAATCAAGCTCGCCGACAAGCCGAGGCCACTGTTTCAGCTGCTGGTCATCTGCATGCTGGCCAGCAAGCCGATCGATGCCGCCATCGCCATGAGCGCCGGGCGCGAACTGTTCAAGGCGGGCTTGCGCACACCGAAGGCGGTGCTCGCCGCCGATCGGCAGACCATGATCGACGCCTTCGGCCGCGCCCATTACGTGCGCTACGACGAAAGCTCGGCCACCCGGCTCACCGAGATGGCCGAACGCGTGCGCGACGAGTATTCCGGCGACTTGCGGGGACTCGCCGACCGCAGTCAGCGCGACATCGCCGCCGCGAAACGTTTGCTGAAGCAATTCAAGGGAATTGGCGATACCGGCGCGGACATCTACCTGCGCGAGGTGCAGGATGTGTGGACTTGGGTACGGCCCTACTTCGACGACCGCGCCACCAAGGCGGCCGGACAACTGGGTCTGCCCACGCAGCCGGCAAAGCTGGGAGCGCTTGCGCCGCAGGCCAACGCGCGGCTGGCCGCCGCGCTCATCAGGATGTCGCTGGACGACGACGTACGCAGGCAGGTGAGCGGTTGACCGTGCGGATCGGCACCTCCGGGTGGTCCTACAACCATTGGGCGGACGTGCTGTACGCGCCGGGCCTGCCCGCGGCGCGCCGGCTGGCCCGCTACGTCGAGGTGTTCGACACCGTCGAGCTGAACGCGAGTTTCTACCGTTGGCCGAAAGATTCGACCTTCGCCGGATGGCGCGAACAGCTGCCGGACGGCTTCAGGATGTCGGTCAAGGCGCACCGAGGGCTGACCCACTACCGCCGCCTGGCGTCCGCCGGGCCGTGGATCGAGCGCTTCGAGCGCTGCTGGGAACTGCTGGGTGACCGCAGCGGGGTGCTGCTCCTTCAGCTGCACCCCGAGCAGCAGCGCGACGACGCGCGCCTGGACGCCTTCCTGGACAGCATGCCGGCCTCGATCCGGGTGGCGGTCGAGCTGCGCCATCCGTCCTGGAACGACGCGGGGGTCTACGACCTGCTGGAACGCCGGCGCGCCGCCTACGTGGTGATGAGTGGCGCCGGGCTCGCCTGCGTCCCGCGGGCTACCACCGATCTGGTGTACGTCCGCATGCACGGCCCCGACCAGGACGCCATCTATGCCGGCAGTTACACCGACGACGAGTTGCGGTGCTGGGCCGACCGGATCGCCGCGTGGCGGGACGCCGGCAAGGACGTGTGGATGTATTTCAACAACGACCTGGGCGGACACGCGGTGCGCAATGCGCTGACGTTGCAACAACTTTTGCGGTGAGCCGCCCGAGTAGGCTGGGGATGTCGACGGCGGAACGGAGTGACGATCATGGCCGGCTCTAGCGGAATCGTCATCATCGGCGGCGGACTCGCAGGAGCGAAAGCCGCAGAAGCATTGCACGACAACGGGTTCGACGGACCGGTCACCTTGTTCGCCGAAGAAGAACATCTGCCCTACGAGCGACCTCCGCTTTCCAAGGAGTACCTGGCCGGAAAGAAGACGCTGGCCGAGTTCACCGTGCAGAACGACGACTGGTACCGCGATCACGACGTCGACCTCAGGCTCGGTGCGCGGGTGTCGGCCATGGACCCCGCCGACCACGCGGTCACCCTCCCCGACGGCACCACCGCGCGGTACGACAAACTGCTGCTGGCCACGGGATCGGCGTCCCGGCGCCCACCGATACCCGGGGCCGACTCCGCCGCCGTCCACTATCTGCGCACCTATGACGATGCCGTCGCCCTGGATGCGGTTCTCACCGACGGGTCCTCGCTAGCGGTGGTGGGAGCCGGGTGGATCGGCCTGGAGGTAGCCGCCGCCGCCCGACAGCGGGGCGTCGACGTGACCGTCGTCGAGACGGCCAAACAGCCGCTGGCGGCCGCGGTCGGCGAAACGGTGGGCGAAGTGTTTGCCGGACTGCACCGCGATCACGGGGTGGACCTGCGGCTCGAGGCGCAGGTGCAGGAGATCACGACGGCCGGCGGCAAGGCGACCGGGCTGAGAATGCGTGACGGGTCGACGGTGGCTGCCGATGCGGTGCTGGTGGCCGTCGGCGCCAAACCGAACGTCGAACTCGCCGAACGGGCCGGGCTGGCGATGGGCCCAGGCCCTCAGGGCGGCGTGCTGGTCGACGCGTCCCTGCGCACCAGCGATCCGGACATCTATGCGGTCGGCGACATCGCCGCCGCGGAACACCCCCTGTTCGGTGGCCGGATCCGCACCGAGCACTGGGCCAATGCGCTCAAGCAGCCCGCGGTGGCGGTGGCCGGGATGCTGGGCGCACCCGGTGAATACGCCGAGCTGCCCTATTTCTTCACCGACCAGTACGACCTCGGGATGGAGTATGTCGGGCACACCTCCGGCGTCGAACGCGTGGTCTTCCGGGGCGACGTGACCGGGCGTGAATTCGTCGCGTTCTGGCTCGACGACCACGACCGGGTGTCGGCCGGGATGAACGTCAACATCTGGGACGTGCTCGACGACGTCAAAGCGCTGATCAGATCCAGGACCTCCGTCGACCCCGAAAAGCTGGCCGATCCCGAGTGTCCGCTGGCCGAGCTATTGGGCTGAGCCTTCGACGGGAGTCCACGCCCCGTCGATGACCTCCGGCGGGCGCTGCGCCTGCAGCCGTTCCCGTTCGGCGCGGCGGCGTTTGATCCGCAGCCTGGCGTCGCCCGGCATGGTGATCAGCTCGTCACACGTCAGGTAATACACGTCCTCGACGGCATCGATCAGGTCCGCCGCGACTCGACGAGAGCCTAACTCGCGCAGCGTCATTCGCAGTTGATGGGTGAATCGCAGGGTCGTGTCGTGGGCGAGCTCGCGGGAGTCGCGAGCGCTGGCGGCCAGGCGCTGGGCCAGCGTCGGCGACGGCGGCTCCGTCGACGCGGCGGCGGCCACGGCGACCTCCCCGGCCGCTCTGAGCAGCATCGCCGGGTCGTCGGCATAGGTCTGACTGGCCAATTCGGCCTCCCCCGGCCCGCGGTGGCCGATGCGGGCGACGGCGGCGTCCACGGCGGCGGCGGTGGTGGGCGACAACGCGCGGATGCTCGCGAGATTGCCTTCCCGGGCCAGCGCACACAACGGCGGGTCGGCCCGCAGGACCGCTGCCAGCTGGGCGGTCTCCGTCTCGACCAGGGTGCTGTCCATGATCATGTCCACGCCGGGCACGCCGGGAGCCGCCTTGCTGCGCTCCAGCGCCGCCGCGGTGACGCCGGTGTCGATCAACCACAACGCGGTCAGGATCCAGCCTTGGTGAATGCGGTCCCGCAGCAAGGGAACCCGAACCTCGAGCCCGGGACCGGGCAGCGCCGCCAGCTGTGCGGCGTCGAGCTGTTCGGTTTCGGCGGCCGCGCCGTACGCCCGGGTGTCGGCCTTGAGGTGGCGCAACAGGACCAGCGATCGCCCGGCGACGACGGCTTTGGCGACCGAGCCGAGGGCGCCGCCCGCCAGCGCGGGCTCACCGAACGGGAGCGGGTCTCCGACATGCGGCCGCCCGACCAGGGCGTTGCGAGCGACGGCGTTCTGGTCCCAGCCGGGGAGTTGCCCCGCGGCGACCATGTTGACCGACACCCCGACGTAGGGCCGATGACCGAAGACGGCGATGGCCCGGTTGCCCCACTCCTCGCCCACCACGCCGCCGAGCGCCAACACGTGACCGAGCACCCGATTCGCCGTGCGCAGCCCGCTCAGCTGGACATCCAGCGTGATCGGGGTGAGCGGCCCGGGCAGCGCCCGGGCGAGGTTGCCCGCACTGAAGATCGGGAAGCGGGGGTCGATCCGGTCGTCGAATTCACCTTCGACGCCGTCGGGTGCCGCGCTGTGTCCCCCGTCGGAAGGGTGGGCGCGTGGGGCGGCCTCGACCGGGAGCGCCAGTCGGTGCCCATCGCCGGTCGCCCCCGCCGCCGCGATCCGGCGCCCGGCGAGTCCGCGGGCCGTGTCGGCCACCGCTTCGAGCGCCTGCCAGCCGAACTCGAACGACCAATCCTCTTGCGCCGACGCGATATCCATGTCCGGAATGAGCTGGTGCCAGCTGCGGACCCGACTGAGCCGGGACCGCGGGTCGGCGGCGCGCAGCATCCGCCACGCGGTGACCACGTTGACGGTGTCCGGGGAGGCGAGGTCCACCACACCGGTGCGGTCGGCGTTCAGCGACGAGACCATAAAGCGCACCAGGTCGTCGACGTGCAGCACGCGCATCGGCCGCGCCGACACCTTGGTGCGCAGCAGCGTGGCCACGGTCCGGCAGACCATCCAGTCGAGCTGCCGGCCGACCGGCGGGGCGATGCGAACGACCAGGCTGGGCCCCCAGCTGGTGGCGACCAGCTCCTCGGCCGGTCGGTAGAGCTCGGGCCGCCCCGCGGCGTGCGAGACGAACAGCAGCCGGGCACCGGCGCGGGCGGCCACATCCGTCACGTGCGCGAGGCCGTCGATGTCGGCGCTGCCGGGCGCGGTGGTGTCGATGGGGGCCAGGTGGATCACCACGTCGGCTTCCTCGGCGAGCTCCCGCAGGGCGGGGTTGCGCAGCGGGGCGCAAACCAACTCGACGTTGCGGTCCAGGCAGGGGTGCGGGGCCTCAGCAATGCCGGTGACCGTGTGCCCGGCAGCAATCAACGGCCGTGCAACCAGCCGCCCGAGTGCGCCGGTGGCGTCGGTAACCAGGATCTGCACCTGGGCTCACCTCCCCCGACCTCAAACTCAACAATAGGCAAGACGGCGTCGCCTACGCGACCGTTACCGGCCAAACGGGACCCTGAGCTGGCGGAAAGCCTTTCGCCGGGTTACTGCAGCGCGGCGGAGCCGTCGGCGGCGACGGCGACCTTGGCGCCGCCGATGTCCTCACACACGGTTGCCGCCGCCGCGGCGCTGTCGGTGATCAGGGCAAGGGTGCGTGAACCGTCGGGCGTGCGCACGGCCAGGAAGGCCTTCTCCGGCCGGCCGTCGCGATCGAACGGCGTCGTCCACGCTTCCACCGTGCCGACACCCTCCCATTCCACCAAACCGTCCCGGGTGGGCTCCCGGTCGACGGCGGGTTGCGCGTCCTCCCAACGGAACTCGGCGGGCGGTTCGGTGCCGTACACGCCGAAGCTGTGCTTGGTCAGGAAGCCGCCGTTCGCGGTGATCAGCCCGCGCCGCCCGGGATTGGCCACCAGCAACTCCGCCATGGTGGCAATGGAGTGCATCACGTAGTTGCTCCACGGGCCGCCCGCGAACGTCAATCCACCGGTGACGGTGAGCGGACGGGCGGGATCATCGGCCGGCAGGCCCAGTTCGGCCGCGGCCACCTGAACGGCCGAGGGGAAGCAGGAATACAGGTCGACGTAGTCGAGGTCGTCGACGCCCAGGCCCGCCAGCTCCAGCGCCCGACCGCCGGCGATCCGGATCGCCGGCGAGCGGTGCAACTCGTCACGCTCGGCGATGGCCGAGGTGTCGTGGGCGTCGGTGCCCGCGTGCGGATAGATCCACCGATCGGCGGGGACCCGCAGCCGCTTGGCTTCCTCCACCGAGGTCAGCACCAGCGCGGCGCCCTGATCGACCATGTTGTTGGAGTTCATCAGCTTGGTGTACGGCCAGCTGATCATTCGGTTCTGCGGGCCGGGCTCGCAGATCTCCTCGGCGGTCACCGGTTTGCGGATCCACGCGTGCGGATTGCCGACCGCGACGGCGTTGAAGCGGGCCCACAGTTCGCCGATGCGCTTGCGGTGGTGCTCGACCGACTCGCCGTTCGCAATCCGCAGCGCCTGTTCGAACAGCGGGTAGACGTAGGCCGGCCGGTCCAGCCGAATCCTGATCTCGGCATCGCCCGCCATCGGGACGTCGTCGCCGCTGACCTCGGCCATCGGGACGGACTCGTCCTGGACGGTCCACTCGAGCCTGCCGCCTTTGGCGCGCAGGCCCCGGCGGGTGCGCCAGGTTTCGGCGCCGGCCAGCAGCACCACCTGGGCGCTGCCCCGCTGGATGTCCAGGCACGCCTGGTTGACCAGGGACTGCGGCACGTTGCCGCCGACGGGGCTGTACAGCGTGGTGAAACCGGCGGCGCCGATCCGCTGGCCGAGCAGCAGCCCAGGATCCCGGTAGTGCGCCGAGAGGATGTTCACCACGCGGATGGAATCCACGGCCTCGATCACCCGCGCGTCGGCGGCTTGCCGGGCCGCGGCCGCCATCAGGTCAACCGGTTCGACGGACCGCTTGTCCGGATCGATCTCGTCGCGGTGGTTGACCTGGCCGTAGCCGATCAGCACGGGTGTTCTGGGGTCCACGGTCATACTGCGAATTTAGCGTGGCTATCGATGCGGGCCGTGTACGGCCCGCTGAGGAGTCGCGCCATCGAGTCCAGCGCGTGGCTATCGATCCGTCCGGTCGCGTGGGCTGGATTCACCCCCGAGTCAGGGCGGCCCGAACAGCACGCCCTCGCCGATGAGGCGGTCGATCTCCTGGGGGCTCATGCCGAGCAGTCTCCGGCAGATGTCGACGGTGTCCTGGCCCGGCAGCGGCGCGGGCCGCTGCGGCGCCCGCGGGATGTGCTGGAACGGCGCCGGGCCCGTCTCCGCCGGCAGCGGACGTTCGATCAGCGGATGCGACATCTCGGCATACAACTTGCGCCCGACGAGCTGCGGGTCCTCCAAGATGTCCGGCGGCCGGTTCATCGGTCCGGCCGCAACCCCGGAGGACTGCAGCAGCTGGGCCGCCCGCGCCGGGGTGCGGCTGCGGGTCCAGGCCGACACCGATTCGACCAGCTCGCGCCGGTTCGCCAGCCTGGCCTCAGCGGTGGCGAAACGCGGGTCGTCGGCCCACTCTGGATGCTGGAAAACGCCTGCGGCGCAGCGCCATTCCTCATCGGAACCGATCGAGATGACGCACCATTCGTCGTCGCCCGCGCACGGGTAGACCGCGTGCAGGCTGGTGTCTTCGGAGATTCTCGGCACGCCCGCGTCCAGCGCGGCCTGCGTGACGTACAAGGCGTCGAGCTGGTTGATCACGGCCTCGGCCTGCGAGACGTGCACGTGTGACCCGGCGCCCGCCCGGTGGCGGTGGATGAGCGCGGCCAGCGCCGCGATGGCCGTGATCCGCCCGACCACGTGGTCGGGAAAGATCGTGGTCGCGTCGTAAAAGGCATGGCGCGCAGCGCCGTCGGGGTTCTCCGGATCGTCGGCCGTCCACAGGCGGGTGACGCCGGTGGCGGCGCGCACCAGTGGCCCGTAGCCCATGCGGGTGCTCCACGGGCCCTGGTCACCGTAGGCGCTGCTCTCGGCCAGCACGATCCGCGGGTTGACGGCACGCAGCTTGTCGTAGGAAAAGCCCAGGGCGGTAAGCGTTCCCGGCTTGAAGTTGGCGAAGACGGCGTCGGACTCCGCGACCAGCCGGGTGAAGATCTCCTTGCCGGCGGGGCCGCGCAGGTCCAGGCCCATCGCCAGGTGGTTGCGGTGGGTCCAGGCGAACGACTCGCTCATCGCCTCCCCGACGCGGGCCTGCCGCAGCCCGTCCGGGTACTCGGAGCTTTCGATTTTGATGACCTCGGCGCCGAGATCGCCGAACAACCGGCTCAGCTCGCCGCCGGCGACGATGATGCCCAGGTCGAGGATGCGCACGCCCGCAAACGGGAAGTCACCGACGCGGCCGGAGGGCGACTGCACCACGGCGGGGTTGCCGCGCCAGCCCGGCGCGTCCTGCCCGAGGGCGGGTGCCGGGCTGCGAAAGCCCGCGTGGCGCCCGTCGACGACGAAGTACCCGGTCGGGACGCTGGCCCGCACGCCCGGGACGAGCTCGGCGTCGGTGATCGCCCCCACCGCCCGAAAATGCTCGGAACCCATCGCCCACGGCGGCGTCAGTACGGCGGCGATCGGCACGCCGTGGGCCTGGCCGGCGGCCACCAGGTCCTTCATGGTCTGCCCCGCGAACAGCGTCTGGACCAGCTCGCTGATCTGCGGCCACGCGGCGAAGCGCGCGCCGATCACGTCGTATTTCGGGTCCTGGAAATCGTCCGGCTCGCCGAGCCAGCGCCGCAGTCCCCGCCACTGGCGCGGCGCCATCACGCAGAGCCGGACGTAGCCGTCCCGGCACGCATAGATCGGGTAGGCGTCCTGGTTGCGCGGGCGCCCCCGCCACTGGCCGGTGCGGCGGATTCCGGCGGCGGCCTGCCCGTGCGCCCCGAACGCCGGGTCAAGCGACATGACCACCGCGTCGAACCGGGAAAAGTCGATGAATTCACCCGTGCCGCACCGTAATCGGTTGTAGTAGGCGACGAGGGTCGCCCAGGCGGCCTGGACGGCGGCGGTGGCCGACGCGATGCCGTCCGGCGGCAATACGGGGGTGCCGGTGGTGGGGCCGGACCGCGACAGCGAGCCGCACATCGCGTACAACACCGGATCGGTGGCCCGCCACAACGACCGCGGGCCCGTCGCTCCGAAGTCGGTGATCGACAACACCACCAGGTGCGGATGCTGGGCGGCCAGCTCCTCCACCGACGTCCCGAACGTCGGTGCCTCGCCGTAGAAGCCGTCGTCGACGAGGATGTCGGCCTGCGCGGCCAGGTCGAGGAACACCGCGCAGTCGTCCTCGTCGTACGGGTCCAACACCACGCTGCGTTTGTTGGCGTTGTGCACGGCAAACGGAATGCTCGCACCGGCCAGCGTCGGCGGCTCATGCCGCGCCGGGCTTCCGCTCGGGGGTTCGACCTTGAGCACGTCGGCGCCCAGGTCGGCAAACAGGCGCGTCACCTCGTCGCCGTTGCCGCTAGACAAGTCGAGGACGCGCACGGCGTCGAGCAACCCGTCGGACATCAGCACACCGTACCCGCAGGTTCGGGGTCTGACCGGGCCGACCGCCGCCCCAGCGGCCGAAAGGCCGACCGGGCAAGCTGATTGAGTGGGCGAACGCGGCGTCGGCTATCGTCACAGGCCGATCGGCGAGGCCGTATCCGCCACCACGAGCCGACGGAGGCATCCCACATGAGCGCGCACCTGACCTACATCGAGGCCGTGGTCGTCGGCGCTTTCCAGGGCGTCACCGAGCTGTTCCCCGTCTCCAGCCTCGGGCACGCCGTGTTGGTGCCCGCGGTCGTCGGCGGCCGGTGGGCCCAGGACCTGAGCGTCTCGGCCCCGGAGTCGCCCTACCTCGCGTTCATCGTGGGCCTGCACGTGGCGACCGCCGCCGCGTTGCTGGTCTTCTTCTGGCGGGACTGGCTGCGCATCGTGGCCGGATTCGTGTCCTCGCTGCGGTATCGCCGCATTCAGACCCCCGACGAGCGGCTGGCCTGGCTGATTGTCGGGGCCACCATCCCGGTCGGGCTGGCCGGGCTGCTCCTGGAACGGACCTTCCGCACCACGCTCGGCAAGCCCATTCCCGCGGCAATCTTCTTGGTGCTCAACGGCATCGCCCTGTATGCGGGAGAGGTGCTGCGCCGGCGCGTCGCCCCCGCGCCCGACCGGGAACAGCCGACGGAGGAACAGCGCGAGCACACCGGCGAGGCCGTCGACCACCGCCTTGCCCAACTTCCGCTGCGCCGCGGCATCCTGATCGGCGCCGCGCAGATCCTGGCCCTGCTGCCCGGCATCAGCCGCTCCGGCATCACGATGGTGGCGGGGCTGTGGCGCGGCCTGTCCCACGAGGACGCCGCCCGGTTCTCCTTCCTGCTCGCCACCCCCATCATCCTGGCCGCCGGCGTGTACAAGATCCCGGAACTGTTCGGGCCCCGCGCCACCGGAATCCACGGCCAGGTGCTGGCCGGCAGCATCGCGTCCTTCGTCTGCGCCTACCTCGCCGTGCGGTTCCTGACGCAGTACTTCCAGACCCGCACCCTCACCCCGTTCGCCGTCTACTGCGCCCTGGCCGGTGGCGCCAGCCTGGTGTGGCTTGCCGTCGGATGACGGGCGCGCCAATACACGACTTCTCCTGACATCGCCTCACCGACTCGGTCACCGAATGGCAACCGCTGGGTATCGGTTCGCGCAACAGCGTAGGAGTTGAGCGTGGCGTAGCTCACCATCGACGGAGCAAATGCGCGGCGTCTCAACGACAGAGGTGATGCCTGAATGTTCTGTCGCCTTTGTCGTGTGGCCGGCGCCACCGTCGGGGCCGCGATGCTGGTGCTGTCGACGTTCACCGCGCCGAGGGCGGCCGCCGCAGCCACGATGAGCCCGAACCTGTTGGTCAACCCGGGTGCCGAGCTCGGCGACCCGTCGTTGTCCGGCTATAGCGGGGTGACGATACCGGGCTGGACCGCGACCGGCACACCGACCGTGATCAAGTACAACACGCTGGTCCGGCTGCCCTCGCCGCTCGGGTCGCCGGGGCCGACCATGCCGAAGTTCCTGGCATTCCCGGCCGCCCAGCACGGACCGCCAGACGGCGGCGCCCAGTACTTCGGCGGTGGCAACGTGGCGACGTCCACGCTCACCCAGGTCGTCGACCTCAGCGGTGCGGCGGCGGCGATCGACACCGGCACCGTGCCGTTCACGCTGAGCGGCTGGCTCGGTGGCAACCGGCTGGAACTGTCCGAGGCGTCGGCCACCGTCGAGTTCCTGGCCGCCAGCCAATTACCCTTGGGCACAGGCAAAATCGGGCCGGTCTCGATTCTGCAGCGTGGGTTCCAGACCGAGTTGGCCGAACGCGACACCACCGGGACGATCCCGGCGGGCACCCGCAGCGCGCGCGTAACCGTGACCTTCAAGGACACCCACTGGGCGGGCGGCGCCTACAACCACTCGTACGCCGACAACCTCTCGTTCACCATCGGCGCCCCCTTGGCCGCGCCGCCGCCACTCACCCCGCCCGCGTCGACCGTCGGGCCCCTCGATCACGTGTTCCTGGTCTACCTGGAGAATCACGGCGTGAAAGACGTTGTGGGCAGCCCGAATGCGCCGTACATCAACAGCCTCATCAGCTCGTACGGGTACGGGTCCAACTACTTCGCCCTGACCCATCCGAGCCTGCCGAATTACTATCCGATCCTCGGCGGATCCGACTTCGGCGCCAACTACAACTGCGAAATGAACTGCTTCGACGCGCCGAACCTGGCCGACTCCATCGAGGGGGCGGGCAAGACGTGGGCCAGCTACGAGCAATCCATGCCCGGACCGTGCGCAACCGCGGCGAGCGGTCCGTATAGCCCCGGTGAGCTACCGTTTCTCGCCTTCCACGACATCGTCTCCAACGCCGCCCGCTGCCAGGCGCACGTGCTGCCGCTGACGCGGATGGCGACCGATCTCGCTTCGGCCTCCACCACCCCGAACTTCGTCTGGTTCGCGGCGGACGAAAACAACAACATGGAAGGCCCGGTCAACCTCCGCTTCGTCGGCAGTGAGCTGACCTCGCATCAGTACAACATCAAGGCCGGCGATCAGTTTCTGCAGCAGGTGTTGCCCACGATCGTGAATTCGCCGGCTTTCCAGACCCAACGCAGCGCCATCTTCATCACGTGGGACGAGGACTTCAACAACCTGTCACTGACCATCGGTAACGAGGGCAACCACATCCCCATGATCGTCATACCATCGTCGAATTCGGGGATGCGCCAAGGGCATCTGGTGTCCACCTCCCACAACAACCACTACGGCTTGCTGCGCACCATCGAGGACTCCTTGCAGCTTCCCCGGCTCACGAACAACGACAAGTACGCTCAGCCGATGAACGAATACTGGCCGTAGGCCGCACCAGGGAACCCATGAGCCGGGATGACGACAGATGAGCCGATCCGGGCCTGAGAGCGAGTCGGTGTGGGATTACCCGCGCCCACCCCGCGTCGAGCCGTTCACCGGTGCGATCACCGTCGAGTTGGGCGGTGAAGTCGTCGCGCGCAGCCCGCGGGCCTGGCGGGTCCTCGAGACCAGTCATCCGCCGACCTATTACCTGCCGCGCGAGGCCTTTGTCGAAGGGGCGCTGCGCGAGACGTCCGGAAGCTCCTGGTGCGAATGGAAAGGCCGGGCAACGTATTACGACCTGATCGGCGGCGGAGTCGTCGCCCCGAAATCCGCCTGGAGCTATCCGGACCCGGCGCCGGGATTCGAATCGATCGCCGGGGCGGTCGCGGTCATGGCCGGCGCCGTCGACCGCTGCACGGTCAACGGGGAGGTCGTCGTGCCCCAGCCCGGGGGGTTCTACGGCGGCTGGATCACCAGCTGGGTGACCGGCCCGTTCAAAGGCGGTCCCGGTTCGGCCGGCTGGTGACGGCGCCGGATCGTTACACCGGCCGTAGCCGATAACGCACCAATCGCACCGTCTGGCCGCCGAAAGTCGTTGGACGGCAAGCTCCGTCGGTCTCCCAGCCGTCGCGCTCGTAGAAGCGGCGGGCGCGGGTGTTCGCGTCGAGCACCCACAGCACCGCGCCCCTCACGCCGACCGACCGCAACCGCGCGCGGGCCGCGGTCATGAGTAGACGCCCGACGCCCGTCGCCACGTGGGCCGGGTCGACGTAGAGCGCCATCAGCTCACCGAAGTTCGGTAGGTCGCTGTCGCGGTACAGGCCCGTGGTGGCGAAGCCGCGAATCGCCGGCCCGTCGACCGCGACCAAGGTGAACGGCATCCGCGACCCGACGCGGCCGAAGGTGTAGCCGCTGGCCAACGCCTCCGCGGTGAGGCTGTCCAGGTAGTCCTGGGCGATCAGGCCCCGGTAGGCCACCCGCCACGACCGCGCGTGCAGGCCGGCCACCGCGTGGGCATCCGCCGGTACCGCCGCCCGCACCTCGGTCATCGTTGCAGTATCCGGGGCTCGGCGGATCAGGTCGCGGTGCGGCGTAGATTGCCGTGTTGACACCCGTCAAGAATCCGGAGGGTATGGCAATGGCAGACACGGCATCGATTGGCCTCAAGGTTCGCGGCAAGGTCATCGTGATCACCGGCGGCGCCCGCGGCATCGGGCTGGCCACCGCGACCGCGCTGCACAATCTCGGCGCCAAAGTCGCGATCGGCGACGTCGACGAGGTGCGGGTAAAGGAATCCGGCGCCGCGCTCGGCCTGGACGTCTACGGCAAACTCGACGTCACCGACCCGCACTCGTTCTCGGACTTCCTCGACGAGGTGGAACGCCAACTCGGCCCGATCGACGTGCTGGTCAACAACGCCGGCATCATGCCGCTCGGCCGGATCGTCGACGAGCCCGACTCCGTGACCCGGCGCGTCCTCGACATCAACGTCTACGGCGTGATCCTGGGCAGCAAGCTGGCGGTCCAGCGCATGGCTCCCCGCCGCTCCGGCCACGTCATCAACGTCGCCTCGCTGGCCGGCGAGACGTATATCGCGGGCGCGGCCACCTATTGCGCCAGCAAGCACGCGGTCATCGGGTTCACCGATGCCGCCCGGATCGAAAACCGCTCGTCCGGCGTGAAATTCTCGCTCGTGATGCCCACGTTCGTGAACACCGAGCTGATCGCAGGCACCTCCGGGGCCAAGGGCGTCAAGAACGCCGAGCCGTCAGACATCGCCGAGGCCATCGTCAGGCTGGTCGCGCATCCCCGGCCGCGGGTGCGGGTCACCAAGACTGCCGGCGCGATCATCGCGTCGCAGAAGTTCATGCCGCGCGCGCTGTCGGAGGGGCTGAACCGCGCGCTCGGTGGCGAGCACGTCTTCACCGACCACGTCGACGCCGAGAAGCGCAGGGCCTACGAGTCGCGGGCGCGCGGCGAAGAGTAGTCGGCGATCGCGAGCGCGGCGGAGCCGGGTGAAGCGGGTCGCCGCGATCAGGTAGTCGGCGATCGCGAGCGCGGCGGAGCCGGGTGAAGCGGGTCGCCGCGATCAGGTAGTCGGCGATCGCGTCGGGCGCCGTTCACCGCGGGCGCGGACAATCGGCGGGGTGAGCCTCCAAACCCGGACCACCGCTGCCCTGACCGACGACCAACTCGACCTGATCAACGCCTACTGGCGCGCGGCCAACTACGTGTCGGTCGGACAGATCTACCTGCTGGACAATCCGCTGCTGACCGAGCCGCTGTCGCCCGAGCACGTCAAACCGCGGCTGCTGGGACACTGGGGCACCACCCCGGCGCTGAACCTGATCTACGTGCACCTGAACCGGGTCATCCGCGACCGGGACGCCAGCGTCATCTACGTCACCGGGCCCGGCCACGGCGGCCCGGCGCTGGTCGCCAACGCCTACCTGGAGGGCACCTACAGCGAGGTTTACACCGGCATCGAGGAAGATGCCGAAGGGCTGCGAAAGTTGTTCCGCCAGTTCTCTTTTCCCGGTGGCATCCCCAGTCATGTGGCCGCCCAGACGCCCGGCTCCATCCACGAGGGCGGTGAGCTCGGCTACGCGCTGGTGCACGCCTACGGCGCGGCCTTCGACAATCCGGAGCTGGTGGTGGCCTGCGTGATCGGCGACGGCGAGGCCGAGACCGGGCCGCTGGCCGCCAGCTGGCACTCCAACAAATTTCTCAACCCGGTGACCGACGGCGCGGTGCTGCCCATCCTGCAGCTCAACGGATACAAGATCGCCAACCCCACCGTGCTGGCCCGGATCCCCCACCCCGAACTGGAATCACTGCTGCGCGGGTACGGCTACCGGCCCATCACGGTCGCCGGTGACGACCCGGCCGACGTGCACCGGCAGTTGGCCGCCGCGCTCGACGAGGCCTTCGACGACATCGCGGACATCCAACGCGCCGCGCGCGGCGGCAAGAGTCTCGAGCGTCCCGTGTGGCCGATGATCGTGCTGCGCACGCCGAAGGGCTGGACCGGTCCCAAGGTGGTGGACGGCAAGAAGGTCGAGGGCACCTGGCGGGCGCATCAGGTTCCGCTGGCCGAAACCCACGACAACCCCCAGCACCGGGCGCAGCTCGAGGAGTGGCTGCGCAGCTACCGTCCCGAGGAGCTCTTCGACGCCGACGGCAGGCTGCGCGCCGAGCTGCGGGCGCTGGCCCCCGGCGGCGATCGCCGGATGAGCGCCAACCCGCACGCCAACGGCGGCCTGCTGCTGCACGACCTTGACCTGCCCGATTTCCGCGACTACGCGGTTCAATTGTCGCGCCCGGGGACGGAGACCCACGAGGCCACCCGGGTGCTGGGCACCTTCCTGCGGGACGTGATCGCCCGCAACCGCGACCGATTCCGGCTGATGGGCCCCGACGAAACCGCCTCCAACCGGCTGGACGCCGTGTACGGGTCGACGGCCAAGGTGTGGTTGTCCGAGATCGGGCCCGACGACGAGAACCTCGCCGCCGACGGTCGGGTGATGGAAGTGCTCTCCGAGCACCTGTGCCAGGGCTGGCTGGAGGGCTACCTGCTGACCGGCCGGCACGGGCTGTTCAACTGCTACGAGGCGTTCGTCCACATCGTCGACTCGATGCTCAACCAGCACGCCAAGTGGCTGGCCACCAGCCGCGAGCTGCCGTGGCGGCGGCCGATCGCGTCGCTGAACTACCTGCTGTCCTCGCACGTGTGGCGCCAGGACCACAACGGCGCGTCGCACCAGGACCCCGGTTTCATCGACCTGGTGGCCAACAAGCGGGCCGAGCTGACCCGGGTCTACCTGCCGCCGGACGGCAACACCCTGTTGTCGGTCGCCGACCACTGCCTGCGCAGCCGCGACTACATCAACGTCATCGTCGCGGGCAAGCAGCCGGCCCTGGCCTACCTCGACATGGACTCCGCGATCGCGCACTGCGCGCGCGGGCTGGGCATCTGGCCCTGGGCGAGCACCGCCACCGGTGAACCCGACGTGGTGCTGGCCTGCGCCGGCGACATCCCGACGCTGGAGATTCTGGCCGCCGCCGACATCCTGCGCCGCGAACTGCCGGAGCTGGCGGTCCGGGTGGTCAACGTCGTCGACCTGATGCGGCTGCAGCCGGAATCCGAGCATCCGCACGGTCTGCCCGACCGCGAATTCGACGCGCTGTTCACCCGCGACAAGCCGGTCATCTTCGCCTATCACGGCTACCCCTGGCTGATCCATCGCCTCACCTATCGCCGCACCAACCACCCGCACATCCACGTGCGCGGGTTCAAGGAGCGCGGCACCACGACGACGCCGTTCGACATGGTGATGCTCAACGACCTCGACCGGTTCCACCTGGTCATGGACGTGATCGACCGGGTCGACGGCCTGGCCAGCCGGGCTGCCGAGCTGCGCCAGCGCATGGTCGACGCTCGGCTCGCGGCGCGGATCTACACCCGCGAACACGGCGAGGACGACCCGCAGATCGCGGGCTGGACCTGGGGGTCCTGACGCCGAGATTGCCGTCACGGTTGTGCTTCGGGCGCGAACGACGACCGTGACGGCAATCTCGTTGAACCGTCGCCGCGGGGGGCCGCCGGTAAGCTGGTTAGATGCTTGACGCCGCCGGGACGCCCGACATTCACCATCCGGTGATCTCGCAGCTGTCGGCGCTGCACCGGGTTCGCATCCACCTCGACATCGCCGTCGTCGTCGCGGTCTTGGTGCTGACCAACCTGGTCGCCCACTTCACCACGCCGTGGGCCAGCGTGGCCACGGTCCCGGCCGCCGCCGTCGGCCTGGTCTTCCTGATGCGTGCGAACGGTCTGGACTGGGCCGACCTGGGTTTGGGACGCGAACACTGGAAGTCGGGGCTGGCCTACGCGCTGGCCGCGGTGGTCGTCGTCGCTTCGGTGATCGCCGTCGGGGTGCTGCTCCCCATGACCCGGCCGATGTTCCTCAACCACCGCTACGCCACGGTCTCCGGCGCCCTGATCGCCTCGATGGTGATCATCCCGCTGCAGACCGTGATCCCGGAGGAGCTGGCGTTCCGCGGCGTGCTGCACGGCGCGCTGCATCGGGCGTGGGGTTTCCGCGGGGTCGCCCTGGCGGGTTCTTTGCTGTTCGGCCTGTGGCACGTCGCGACGTCGCTCGGGCTCACCAGCAGCAACGTCGGGTTCACCCGACTGTTCGGTGGCGGCTTCGTCGGGATGCTGGCCGGGGTGACCGGAGCCGTGCTGGCCACGGGCGCGGCCGGCTTCGTCTTCAGCTGGCTACGCCGCCGCAGCGGCAGCCTGATCGCACCGATCGCCCTGCACTGGTCGCTGAACGGGCTCGGCGCGCTGGCCGCCGCGCTGGTCTGGCACCTGACGGCCTGACGCCCGTCACACCAGCAGCACCGCCGCGCCGGCGATGCGGCCCGCACTCAGGTCGGCCAGCGCGCGATCCGCTTGGTCCAGCGGATATTCCGGCGTGGTCACCTCGATGTGGTGCTCGCCCGCGAACTCGAGGAACGCCCGAGCGTCGGCCCGGGTGTTGGAGGTGACCGAGCGGACCTGGCGTTCCTGGAACAGATGACGCTGGTAGTTCAGCGGCGGAATGTCGGAGAGGTGAATGCCGGCGATCGCCAGAGTGCCGCCGCGGTCCAGGCCTTCCAGGGCGGGTAGCACCAGATCCCCGACCGGCGCGAATAGAATCGCCGCATCCAGCGGCACCGGCGGCGGATCGGCCGCGCCCTGCGCGGAGGCGGCGCCGAGCTGCATCGCAAGCTCACGCGCCTGGGCTCCGCGGGTCATCACGTGCACCTCGGCGCCCTGCGCCAGCGCGACCTGCGCGGTGATGTGGGCGCTTCCCCCGAAGCCGTAGAGTCCCAGCCGCCCGCCGGGCGGCAGATCCGCGCGCAGCAGGGAGCGGTAGCCGATGATGCCGGCGCACAGCAACGGCGCCAGCTCGGCGTCGGTGTAGCCGGCCGGCAACGGATGCGCGAAAGCGGCAGGGACCGTGGCGAACTCGGCGTAGCCGCCGTCGGCGTCCCAGCCGGTGTAGCGGGATTGCGGGCACAGGTTCTCGTCGCCGCGGCGGCAATACCTGCACACGCCGCAGGTGTGGCGTAGCCACGCGATGCCCACGCGGTCCCCCACCCGGAACGCATCGCCCGCCTCGGACCCGACCTCAACAACCTCGCCCACCACCTCGTGGCCGGGCGTGACCCCGTCGCGATGCACGGGAAGGTCGCCCTCGGTGACGTGCAGGTCGGTGCGGCACACCCCACAGGCGCGCACGGCGACCAGCAACTCCAACGGCCCCGGGCGTGGCACGTCGGCGGTGACTTGCTCGAGCGGGTCGGTGTCCATCGGCCCGGGCCGGCGCACCCGCCACGCCCGCATGGTCGTGGTGGTCAGCGGTGAAGCCATTCGTCCATCATGCCGCCAACCACCACGGCCGCAACGCGGTGACCGTTATCAGGTCCGGCGCACCATGCCGACGATCCAGAGCAGGATCAGCGACCCCAGCAGCGCGGTGAAGAAGGTGAAGATCAGGCCGCCGCCGGCGGTGTTGACGAAGAAGCTCAGGATGAAGCCGCCGATCAATGCGCCGATGATGCCGATCACGATGTCCATCAGGATGCCGGCGCCGCTGCCCCGGATGATCTTGCTGGCGAGCGCACCGGCCAGACCGCCGATGATGATGTAGCCGATGATGCCGACGCTCGTGAACGTTGTTGAGCGTGCCAGATATTCGGTAGCTGCCATGACGTCCATGCGGGTCTCCTTATCGCTGGCAAAGCCCAGCTAGTTGCTGGGCTGTCACTTCGGTATACCCGCTTTGCGTAACGGAAAAGGGTCCGATTCGGAGACGGTTAGCCCATCAACCTGACGCCCGGGCCGTCAGGCCGATTGCGTCCGCTGGGGTGCCGGGGCGACGGTCGGGCTGTTCTCCCCCGCCGGTGCCGGAGCCGGAGCCGGCGAAGCCGGAGCGGGTGCGGGCGCTCCGGGGGCCGGGGCTGCTGGTGCCGGTTGGCCACCCGGGGCCACCGGTGCTCCGGGCGCCGGTGCGGCCGGAGCCGCCCAGGGCTGGATCGATTCGGCCAGCGCCTTGGCCGCGCCCTTGTCCACCGGGTCGTTGGCCGTCCCGAGCCACACGACGAACCACCGCTGCGGCGGTCCGGCGTTGGGCGAACTCGCCGCCGGCAACCCGACCACGCCCGTCCAGATCTGGCCGTTGGGCTTGGACGCGTCGCTGAACTTGACCTCGTAGTACGACGCGCTGCCGGTGATGCCATTGGCCCCGGTGAGCGGGGTCGCCTCCTGGTTGATCCGGGTGCCCGGATACGGCAGGAAGAATTCACCCATGTCCGAGCCCAGCCGCACCGCGGCCTTGGCGTTGTTGGCTTCGGCGCTGGCGTAGAGCTTCTGGTCCAGACGGCCCATCACGATGCGGGTGTCGTTGGCGACGGGTGGCGGCTGGTCTGGCAGCGGCGGCTGCCCGGTCGTCTTGCTCAGCAGCGCCGAGCCGTAGTCGAGGTGGGAGGCGTCCGACTCCACCCAGCCCGGGGGCAGGACGTAGCTGAAGCCGCCGACGGCGTTGGCCACCCGGCCGGCGTTCGGGTCGACGGGAGGCGGCGGCGGTGCGTTCGGATCGGCCGGCGGCGGGGGCGGTGCGTTGGGATCGGTCGCCGCCGGCGGGTTGCGCGTCGGCAACATCGGCAAAACGGCACAGCAATTGTCCGCAAGGCTCCTTGCGTCACAGCGGTAACACGGTAGGTTCGTCGCCATGGATCAGGTGGAGCCCAACTCGACACGTCGCAAAGGCCTGTGGGCGACGCTGGCGATAGCCACGGTGACCAGCGCCAGCGCCGTCACGATCGCATTGCCGGCGACGTCGTACGCCGACCCGGAGGTCCCGACCCCGGTGCCGCCGACCACGACGACCGCCCCGCCGCCGGCGGCCGGCCGGTCTCGGCCACCCCCTCAATTCGCCGCCGGATACAAGGTCACCTCGTGGGCTTTCACCGAGAACCACACCCTTTCGCCGGGCGCCAGCCGCAGCTCGGAGGCGGCGTCGACGGTGATCTCCGCGGCCAGACCGGGGGCCCCATCGGATTGCTGCTCCCCGCGCACCAGGACCGCCGACCCGCGAATGTCCAGCTCCGCGATCGTCACCTCGACCGTGTTGCGTGGGCTGCCGTGCGGTTGCTCCCGATAAACCGCCACCGCCGTGGGTGGGAAGACCGCGATCGCGTTGCGCCCCGGGGCGAGGTCTGCACCCCTGTCGTGCGCGGCGGCCGCGTGCCAGCGGGCACCGGTGCGCGCGTGCAGGGACGCGTCGGGGGCGACGGTCCCGCTGACCAGGTTGATGCCCGCGATGCGCGCCCCGAAGTGGCTGCGCGGCGCCGTGAGCACGTCGGAGACCGGGCCGATCTCGGCGATCGCGCCCGCCTCGAGCACCAGCACCCGGTCGGCCAGCGTGAAAACGTCCAGCAGGTCATGCGTGACCAGCACGACCGCGCAGCCGGTGCGGCTGACGACGCGGCGCAACACCGCGCGGATCCCCGCGGCCGCGGCGACGTCGAGACCCGCCAGCGGCTCGTCGAGCAGCAGTACGGCCGGCTCGGCGGCCAGCGCCCGCGCGATCGCCACCCGTTGGGCCTGGCCGCCGGACAGCCGGCGCGCCTTGCGGTCGGCGAGCCACTCGGCGTCCACCTCCCGCAGCCAGCGCAGCGCGGTGGCGTTCGCCTCGCCCCGAGTGGGGCGAAGGTGCCCGCGTCGACTGTGCGGCCCGAATGCCACGTTGGCGGCGACGCTCATGTGTGGGAACAACAACGGCTCCTGCAACAGCAGGCCGACACGGCGATCGTGGGTGGCCACGTCGACCCCGGCCACGGTGTCGGTGAGCACCCGATCCCCTACCCGGACCAACCCGTGATCTGGGCGGATCAGCCCCGCGATCACATGCAGCACGGTGGACTTCCCCGCGCCGTTGGGCCCGAGGACCGCCAACACCTCGCCCGCGGACACGGCGAACTCCACGTCCAAATCGCGGTCGGCCACGACGGCGCGCAACTGCACTTCACTCATGGCCGCGGCTGCCCCGCTTCGGCCCCGGCCAGGCGGTGCGGGCCCAGCCCCAACACCACCAGCGCCGCCACGGCCACCAACAGGATCGACAACGCCACCGCCGCGTCGGCGTCGCTCACCCGCTGCAGATAAATCTCCAGGGGCAGCGTGCGGGTGACGCCCTGACGGGACCCGGCGAAGGTCAGCGTCGCACCGAACTCCCCCAGCGAACGGGCGAACGCCAGTACCGTCCCCGACATCAGGCCGGGCAGCAGCAGCGGCAGGGTGACCCGCCACCAGACGGTGCTGGGCCGGGCCCCCAGGGTCGCCGCCACCACCTCGAAGTCGGCGCCCGCGGTGCGTGCGGCTCCCTCCAGGGAGATCACCAGAAACGGCAGCGAGACGAAGGTCTGCGCCAACACCACGGCGGCGGTGCTGAACGCGATGCTGATGCCGGCCGCTTCGAGGTAGCGACCGAGCAAGCCGAACCGGCCGAACGCGTAGAGCAGTGCGATCCCGCCGACCACCGGCGGCAGCACCAGCGGCAGCAGGATCAACGGCCGCAGCAGCCGCACCGGGCGCGCGGTGCTGCGGGCCAGCACCAGCGCCATGGGCACCCCCAGCAGCACGCACAGCGCGGTGCTGGCGGCCGCGGTCTTGAGGCTGAGGAACAGGGCCGTCTGCGACGACGAACTGGTGATCAACGACCAGAAATTCGGCCAGTTGACCTTGACCGCGATGGCCAGCAGCGGCAGCACGACGAACACGGTCCCCACGCCGGCGGGGACGTACACCCACCGGGGCAGATCCGTCGGCCGGTGCACGGTTCAGGGCTTGGCGAAGCCCGACCGGGCGAGGATGTCCTGACCGGCCGCACCGGTCACCATGGCCAAGAACCGTTGCGCCAGCGTTGGTTGCGGTGCGTGTTTCAGCACCGCGATCGGATAGCGGTTCACCGCGCCGGCGGCCTCCGGGAAGCTCACGGTTGTCACCTTGTTTCCGGCGCCGCGGGCGTCGGTGACGTACACCAGCCCGGCGTCCGCCTGCCCGGTGGTGACCTTGTTGAGGACGTCCGTCACGCTCGGCTCCTCGCTCACCGGGTGCAGGCGCACCCCGGTGCTGTCTTCGACCCGTTGGGTCGCCGATCCACACGGCACGGGCTGCTGGCAGACCACCACGCCCAGCCCGGGCCTGGCAAGGTCCGAGAAGGATCCGACCCTTTTGGGGTTGCCGGGCGCGGTGACGATCACCAGCGTGTTGGAGGCGAAGTTGGTCGGGTCGCCGGCGAGCAGGCCGGCTTTGGCGACCGTGTTCATCTGCGCGGTGTCCGCCGATGCGAAGACGTCGGCGGTCGCGCCCTGGGTCAACTGGGTGGCCAGCTCCGAGGAACCGGCGAACTCGAATTCGACGTCGGTGCCGGCATTTTGGGCTTTGAACTGCGCGCTGAGCTGAGTGAACGCGGACTTCAGCGAGGCCGCGGCGAACACCAGGAGCTTCCCCGAGCCGCCAGCGGGCTGGGACGGGGGTTTCGAACCGCATCCGACCAGGCCCACGGCCAGCGCCACCGAAACCGCACCGGCCAGCATCCCGATCCGCCGCATGCGTGCACCCTAACCCGCCGACGATGCGGCCCGCTTCCCGGCTTTATCGGCGCAAAAAAGTGACGGCCGAATAGTTATCCAAATGATCCGCGCGTCGCGACGGCAACAATTTCGCCGACTAGCTACTGTCCAGTAACATCTAGGCAGATTGATGCCATAACGCGCTGAGATCCCAGGCAGGTCCCCCGCAGCGGCCCCGTGGTTGGCCCGCGGAGCCGCCAGGGTCTGGGTTCAACGTTGAACACGAGGAGGTCATGGCAGTGGAGGTGTTGGTCACCGGCGGAGACACCGAACTGGGGCGCACAGTGGCCGAACGCTTCCGCGATGACGGTCACAAGGTGACCCTCGTGGGCGCGCGGCGCAGCGAGCTGGAGATCGCCGCCAAGGAATTGGACGTGGACGCCATCGTGTGCGACACCACCGACCCGGCGAGCCTGACCGAGGCCCGCAGCTTGTTCCCCCACCACCTCGACACCATCGTCAACGTGCCGGCGCCCTCCCGGGACGCCGGCGACCCGCGCACCTATTCCATCGCCGACACGGCGAACGCCTGGCGGCATGCCTTGGACGCGACCGTGCTCTCGGCGGTGCTGACGGTGCAGACCGTGGGCGATCACCTGCGCTCGGGCGGCTCCATCATCAGCGTGGTGCCCGAGAACGCGACGGCCGGCAGCCTCGACGCGGCGATCAAAGCGACGCTGTCGAATTGGGTCGCCGGACAGGCGACCGTCTTCGGCACCCGGGGTATCACCGTCAACGTCGTCGCCGGCGGACGCAGCGTCCAGCCGGGTTACGACGGCCTGTCCCGCACGCCCCCGTCGGTCGCCGACGAGGTCGCTCGCCTGGCGTTGTTCCTGACCACCCCGGCGGCCCGCCACATCACCGGCCAGACCCTGCACGTCAGCCACGGCGCGCTCGCGCAATTCGGCTGAGGGCGTAATTCGGCGGCGAGCCGTATCGTGCCGCGCGGAGCCGCACTACGGTAGACCGCGTGGCTATTCGACTCGGTCTGCAGATTCCCAACTTTTCCTACGGCACCGGGGTGGAGGAGCTCTTCCCCACCGTTCTGGCCCAGGCCCGCGAGGCCGAAGCGGCCGGCTTCGACTCGGTCTTCGTGATGGACCACTTCTACCAACTGCCCATGCTGGGAGATCCGGACCAGCCAATGCTGGAGGCCTACACCGCGTTGGGCGCGCTGGCCACCGCCACCGAACGAGTTCAGTTGGGCACCTTGGTAACCGGGAACACCTACCGCAACCCGGCGCTGCTGGCGAAGACCATCACCACGCTCGATGTGGTGAGCCAGGGTCGCGCGATCCTGGGCATCGGCGCCGGGTGGTTCGAACTGGAACACGACCAACTGGGCTTCGAATTCGGCACCTTCACCGACAGGTTCAACCGGCTTGAGGAGGCGCTGCAGATCATTTTGCCGATGATCAAGGGCGAGCGTCCGACCTTCGAGGGCAAGTGGTATCGCGTGCGCGAGGCAATGGCGAATCCCCGCTTCCGCGACCACATTCCGCTGATGATCGGCGGTAGCGGGGAGAAGAAGACGATTCCGCTGGCGGCACGCCACTTCGACCACCTCAACGTGATCGCCGGATTCGACGAGCTACCAGGCAAGTTGGAGGTGGTGCGGCGGCGCTGCGAGGAGGTCGATCGTGACCCGGCGACGCTGGAAACCAGCACGCTGACCACGGTGCTCGTCGACGAGAACACGAAACCCGATCAGATCCCCGCCGAGATGACGCAGCGCATGGTGGTCGGCAGCCCCGACTCGGTCGCAGACCAGCTCAAGACCAAGGTGGTGGACGCCGGCATCGACGGCCTGATCATCAACCTGCCCTTCTACACCCCCGGGGTGATCAGCGCCGTCGGCGAAGCGCTGCGCCCGGTCGTCGGCCTGTAGCTCCCGCCCGCGTGGGGTCGCGGATTGTTCGGGCGGCGGTAATACTTCCCTGTAGCAGCGTTTACCTGCGCCACAACGGCGCAGCGCGGAAGAGGGCCGGGAGCAGGCCATGAAGAAACGAGCCCTGGCGGCGGTCGCGGCCGGCGTAGCATTCGCCGCGCCCCCGCTCGCGCATGCCGACAACAACTGGATCGCCATGGCGATCTCGGACTCCACCGGCCGCATCAACATCGCCGACGGAGCGGCCAACCAGGGCGCGGCCGAGAAGGCGGTCATGGACACGTGCCGCAAGAGCATCAGCGACTGCCGCCTGCTGGCCAGCGGCGACGGCGGGTGCCTGGCGCTCGCCGTCAACGCGGCCAAATCGCGATACTTCGGTGGCTGGGGCCCGACCCGCGAAGAGGCGGAGGCCGCGGCGCTGGCGCGCGCGCCGGGCGGAACGATCCAACCGGGCCACGACCACTGCGCCGGGGAAGGCTCCAGCCAATAACGACGGCGCCGCGCCGGGTGAACTGACGTCCCTGATAGTTACGCCACAGTGCCGGTCGCCCACCAGGCATTTCGGCTCGGAACACCGTTAGTGTTGCAAACAACACATGCGTATCAATTAGGTTTCCGGGTACCCGCCTGACTAGCGTTGTGGCTAACTGCAGTCGCGTGTCCAAAAGCCCCCGTCAGGAGCAGCGGAAACATGAGCCCCCCACCAGAAACCACAGCTGGAACCGAACGTCGCCACCAGGTCGTCATCATCGGTTCGGGATTCGGTGGACTCAACGCGGCAAAGAAACTCAAGCACGCCGACGTCGACATCAAGCTGATCGCGCGCACCACCCACCACCTGTTCCAGCCGTTGCTGTATCAGGTGGCGACGGGCATCGTGTCCGAGGGCGACATCGCCCCGCCCACTCGTGTCATCCTGCGCAGGCAGCGCAACGTCCAGGTGCTGCTCGGCGACGTCACGCACATCGATCTGGCCAGGAAGTTCGTCGTCTCCGATTTGCTCGGCCACACATACGAAACCCCTTACGACAGCTTGATTATCGCCGCGGGCGCGGGACAGTCGTACTTCGGCAACGACCACTTCGCCGAGTTCGCGCCCGGGATGAAATCGATCGACGACGCGCTGGAGGTGCGCGGACGGATCCTGAGCGCGTTCGAACAGGCCGAGCGGTCCCGTGATCCGGAACGACGCGCCAAGCTGCTGACCTTCACCGTCATCGGCGCCGGCCCCACCGGCGTCGAAATGGCCGGGCAGATCGCGGAACTGGCGGCCCACACGCTGAAGGGCTCGTTCCGCGGCATCGACTCCACCAAGGCGCGAGTGATCCTGCTCGACGCCGCCCCCGCCGTGCTACCGCCGTTCGGCGACAAGCTGGGCATGCGGGCGCGCGCCCGGCTGGAGAAGATGGGCGTGGAGATCCAGCTCGGCGCGATGGTCACCGACGTCGACCGCAACGGCATCACCGTGAAGGACGCCGACGGGACCGTCCGGCGCATCGAGTCCGCCTGTAAGGTGTGGTCCGCCGGCGTGCAGGCCAGTGGGCTCGGCCGCGACCTCGCCGAGCAGTCCTCGGTGGAGCTTGACCGGGCCGGGCGGGTCAAGGTGCTACCGGATCTGTCGGTCCCGGGACACCCGAACGTGTTCGTCGTCGGCGACATGGCCGCCGTCGAGGGCGTTCCGGGCGTGGCCCAGGGCGCGATCCAGGGCGCCAAGTACGTCGCCAACACGCTCAAAGCCGAACTCGGCGGGGCCGATCCGGCCGAGCGTGAGCCGTTCCAGTATTTCGACAAGGGTTCCATGGCCACCGTTTCGCGGTTCTCGGCGGTGGCCAAGATCGGTCCCCTGGAGTTCAGCGGCTTCATCGCCTGGCTGATGTGGTTGGTGCTGCACCTGGTTTACCTGGTCGGATTCAAGACCAAGGTCAGCACGCTGCTGTCGTGGACGGTGACCTTCCTGAGCACCCGGCGCGGCCAGCTGACCATCACCGAACAGCAGGCATTCGCCCGCACCCGTCTCGAGCAACTCGCGGTGCTCGCGGCGGAAGCCAAACGGCCGGCGACCGCCAAACGCGCCAGCTAGCCACCCAGCCGGTCGGCCTGCCACGTACTCAGCAGGCCGCCGCCGGCCAGCGACAGCACGGTCGCACCGGCGTCGACCGGCGTGTCCGGGAAAGCCGTTTCGGGGTAGCGCAATTCGTGGATCGACGCACGAGGCGCCGCGATGATGTCATCGGCCGGCGATCCGGCACCCAGCTCCACGCGGTGGCGCAGCAGTGGGCGACCGTCACAGTCGGCGCGCAGGGATCCCGACCAAAAGCCGTGGCGCTCGTCGTATCTGCCGACCTGCACCCGCTCCCGAAAGCGCACCTGGGCGCCGTCGCGCAAGCAGAAGTCGGCGCCGGACACGTGGCGGGCGTCGGCGGCGACCACCGTCGGCTCCAAATCGATGTCGAGACTTCCAGTCACTGTCACGTCCCAATGGGCATGCGAGGTAGGAACATTGGCTCCGGGCAACGCCACGGTGGCGGCGGCGCTGCGGAGTTTTAGGCGGGCGCCGCCTTCGACGATGACGCGGAAGTCGATGCTGTCGCCACCCAATGGCGTGGCGGCCGCCGACACGAGATGGACGGTATCGGGCGCGGTGCAGCGGGCGGCCACGGCGCCGGCGCACTCGATGCGCGGTAGCCGGTTCGGATACGCGACCACCAGGACCCGCGACCGCATCACACGGTGGCCGCCTCGCGCAATTGCGCGCGGACCCAGGCCAGCACCTGCGAGGCAGCAGGGTCGTCGGTGAGGGACTGCAACACCGTCGGCCGACCGCCGCGCACCGCGTTGGCGTCGTCGGCCATCACCTGCAGGTCGGCTCCGACGAGCGGTGCCAGGTCAGTCTTGTTGACTACCAACAGGTCCGAGTAGGTCACCCCGGGGCCGCCCTTGCGCGGCACCTTGTCGCCGCCGGCGACGTCGACGACAAAGATCTGCACGTCCACCAAACCGGAGGAGAAGGTGGCCGTCAGGTTGTCGCCGCCGGACTCGACCAGGATGAGGTCCAGGTGATCGTGCGCGGCGATCAGATCGTCGATCGCGTCGAGGTTGGCGGTGATGTCGTCGCGGATCGCGGTGTGCGGGCACCCACCGGTTTGCACGGCCGCGATCCGGTTGTCCGGCAACCGGGGGAGCCGCTGCGCAGGAGTCGGCGTCCCGGTCGGCTCGGGCAAGACGGCGCTGGTCGCCGC
>NZ_LZKD01000093.1:0-559 GCF_001668695.1 Mycobacterium sp. E2497 | reverse complement strand
CTCCGGCTCAGGCTGCTCGCCGATGGGCGGCAGGTAGCGATTGGCGCTCGGCATCGGCGGTGGCCGGCGTGGTCGGCGGTGATCGCCCTCATCGGCGGGGTAGTTGGCCGTGCCCGGATGCTGGTGGGCGGCCCCGTTGCGAGGCCGACGACCCGGATTCGAGGCCACGCGGCCCTGATCGTCACGCCGCCGTCCAGACACGTCCTGATTCTCCCTCATGCCGACGACATGCGTCTGCAGGTAACGGGGCGTGGCTCGCCAACCTAGTATTGGAAACGCAATGCAGGAAGGGGACAGCGTGACGGGGCCCATCGAGGAATCCGCCGTGGCGACCGTGGCCGAGTGGCCCGAGGGGTTGGCGGCCGTGCTTACGGGCGCGGTGGACCAGGCCAGGGCTGCGGCCGTGGAGTTCAGCGGGGCCGACGCCGTCGGCGACTACCTGGGCGTCAGCTACGAGGACCCCGCCGCGGCCACCCACCGGTTTCTTGCGCATCTGCACGGCTATCAGGGCTGGCAGTGGGCCGTCGTCGTCGCCGCCCACCCCGGTGCCGACCACGCC
>NZ_LZKD01000092.1:0-898 GCF_001668695.1 Mycobacterium sp. E2497 | reverse complement strand
GGCCCTGGAGACCTGGGCTGCCGCCCTCGAGGCCAATCGCGAGCAGGCCGTCGCCATCCAGTCACAAGAGGTCTACGACCGCTACATGAAGTACCTGACCGGCTGTGAGAACTTCTTCCGCAAGGGCATCAGCAATGTCGGGCAGTTCACCCTCGTGAAGTAGGTGGCGAGGGGCCGGGGACCGCTACTTTTCCAGCGTGAACTGGTCGACGTCCGTGTAACCCTGGCGGAACAGCTTCGCGCAGCCGGTCAGGTAGTGCATGTACTTGCCGTAGACCTCTTCGGACTGCAGCTCGACCGCCTGCTCGCGGTTGGCCTCCAGGTTGGCCGCCCAGATATTGAGCGTGCGCTCGTAGTGCTCCTGCAGCAATTGGACCTGCTGCACGGAGAACCCCGCTTCGCCGGCGAACCTGAAGATGTCTTCCTGCGCCGGCAATTGTCCGCCCGGGAAAATTTCAGTGCCAATGAAGCGCGCGAATCGAAGATCATTCATCGTGATGGAGACGCCGCGTTCGTACTGCTGTTTCTGGGTGTAGGTCAAAATGGTATGCAATAACATGCGGCCGTCGTCGGGAAGAATGTTGTAGGCGCGTTCGAAGAACGCGGCGTACCGCTCCATCTTGAAAGCCTCGAAGGCGCCGATGGTGACGATCCGGTCGACCTTGTCCTCGAACTCTTCCCAGCCCTGCAGCCGCACCTCCACGGTGCGATTCGTCGGCAATCCAGCCAGCTTGTTCTTGCTGTATTCAAACTGGTTGCGGCTCAGCGTGATTCCGATGACATTGACGTCAAATTTCTCCACGGCCCGTTTCATCGCCCCGCCCCAGCCGCAGCCGATGTCCAGCAGCGTCATCCCGGGCTCGAGGTTCAGCTTGCCCAGCGCCAAGTCGAACTTGGC
>NZ_LZKD01000091.1:0-684 GCF_001668695.1 Mycobacterium sp. E2497 | reverse complement strand
ATCGGCGCCTTCGAGGCTTTCAAGATGGAGCGGTACGCCGCGTTCTTCGAACGCGCCTACAACATTCTTCCCGACGACGGCCGCATGTTATTGCATACCATTTTGACCTACACCCAGAAACAGCAGTACGAACGCGGCGTCTCCATCACGATGAATGATCTTCGATTCGCGCGCTTCATTGGCACTGAAATTTTCCCGGGCGGACAATTGCCGGCGCAGGAAGACATCTTCAGGTTCGCCGGCGAAGCGGGGTTCTCCGTGCAGCAGGTCCAATTGCTGCAGGAGCACTACGAGCGCACGCTCAATATCTGGGCGGCCAACCTGGAGGCCAACCGCGAGCAGGCGGTCGAGCTGCAGTCCGAAGAGGTCTACGGCAAGTACATGCACTACCTGACCGGCTGTGAGAACTTCTTCCGCAAGGGCATCAGCAATGTCGGGCAGTTCACCCTCGTGAAGTAGGTGGCGAGGGGCCGGGGACCGCTACTTTTCCAGCGTGAACTGGTCGACGTCCGTGTAACCCTGGCGGAACAGCTTCGCGCAGCCGGTCAGGTACTTCATGTAGCGGTCGTAGACCTCTTGTGACTGGATGGCGACGGCCTGCTCGCGATTGGCCTCGAGGGCGGCAGCCCAGATATTGAGCGTGCGCTCGTAGTGCTCCTGCAGCAATTGGACCTGCTGCACGGA
>NZ_LZKD01000090.1:0-15589 GCF_001668695.1 Mycobacterium sp. E2497 | reverse complement strand
CGGCATCCGCGGTTCGACGGCGGCGCTGACCGGAGTCCCGTTGACGGACAGTTCGATTGGGGGTTCACGCATCGCTTGCCCCCGTGGCCGCTTCGGCTGTCGCTCGTGTCCAGGCCCGCCCGGCCAACCCGCGGCGCCCGCCGGTGCCATCCCGCTGCCGCCCGACCAGAACGGTTACGTGTTCATCGAAACCAAGTCGGGGACCACGCGCTGCCAGATCAACAAGGACACCGTCGGCTGCGAGGCGCCGTTCACCAACTCCCCGCTGCAAGACGGCGAACACGCCAACGGCGTGAGCGTGGACTCGGGCGGCAAGGTGCAGTGGGTGCTGGGCAACCTGGGTGCCATCCCGACCGTCCAGATCGACTACAAGACCTACAACGCCGCGGGCTGGACGATCGTCGCGACCGCCGACGGCACCCGGTTCACCAACGACCGCACCGGCCACGGCATGTTCGTCAGCCTCGACAAGGTCAACACCTTCTGACGACCTCGAGGGCCACGCGTTGCTCGATGGTCACCCGGCTCCTTCTCAAAGTGCCGCGAGGTGCGTGCGTTGTCTTCCGTTCGGCCATGGCTAACCCCCGACACCGACAGGGGATAAAGACTCGCAAGCACTGGCATACCGTCCACCTCGAAAGGTGAATTGACCACCGGGTTTGGGGCAGTAACCTTGGCGCCAGCGCGAAAGGGGCGGCGATGCGTGTCAGTGCCCGGCTACAGCGCCGTGTCGCCAACCAGTCGTCAGGGCTGGCAGCCCTGCTGGAAGCCGGGGCTAATCGAGAACCCCTGACGTTTCCATGCACCTCAGGTACATAAGCATCCCTGCGTTGATTGCCTTCGCCGGCGGTGATCCGTGGGAGGTCAACCGGACTCTGCAAGCGGGCGAGCCGGGGCAGATTTCGAGCCTCGCAAATGCCTTTAAGGCTGCGGGGCGCTCGACCGCCGAAGCTGACCTTGCCTTCGAGCAAGCCCGCAATCGGTTCGACGCGGCCTGGAATCATCAGGATGGCGATCATCCGATCAACGACTCTGCTGAAGTGCAGCGGGTGGCGAAGTCCCTGGGGGCGCAGGCCGTGCAGCTGCCCAAAATCGGTGCGGATCTGGAAACCATCGCCGCATCCTTGGCCGAGGCGCAAAAGGCCGCCGCTGGCCAGATCGCCTCGCTGGAAGCGCAGCTGACGGGCCTCGACAACATGATCGCCGAGGCCGTCGAACTAGAAAACGAACATCCCAACCTCAGCGCGGCCGACCGAGATGTGCTCAACGCCTACATCACCTCACTCGAAGACGACGCCATCCGCGACACGAAGGCCGCGCTGGGCCAGCTGCAAGCAACACGCGACGGCTACTCGAACACGCTGCAGAACGCGCTGGGAACCCTCAAGAGTGAGGGATACGACCCGGCAGGCATCAGGGCGCAAGAGGGCCCACTGTCGCCGGCTCCCCCGCTGCCGGATGACCCCAATCAGTTCGCGCAAGTGTGGAACTCGCTCACCCAAGAGCAAAAAGACGCCGAATACGACCGAAACCACTTCGTTGGCAACCACGCTGGGATGCCGTTCGTCGATCGCGATCACTACAACCGGATGCACCTCGACGAGCTGCAGACTTCAAACCAAGCCGACCTGGACCGTCTGCGCGCTCAGCATCCCGACTGGGCCAGCGGGAAGACGCCGTTCCTGAAGACCAATGAGTTTCTGGCCTGGCGACGGCAATGGGACGCTGCCAATCGTGCGCGCGACGGGTACTCGAATGTGAAAAGTACTCTTGGACCGCCGCCGGACAAGGTGCCGCCTGGGCAACTGCCGAGGTACTTGGGCATCATCGATGACAAGGGTCACGCCGCTGTCTCCATCAATAACCCCGACACGGCGAAACGCGACGCCACCTTTGTGCCGGGCACCGGCCAAGACCTCACGCGCTTTGATGCCAGCGCGCTCAAATCCGAACGGATGTTGTCGGCCACGCTTGCTGCTGACAAAAGCCTGCGGCCACAGGATGTTTCGGTGACGACGTGGATGGGCTACGACCGGCCAATGAATGTCTTTGATGCGGCGTCGACTAGCTATGCCCACAACGGGGCGGCCGCGCTCGACGATTTCCAAGCCGGGTTGCGCGCCTCCCACAACGACGCAGTTACCGGGGGCCCCTCGCTGAACACGGTCATCGGCCACAGCTATGGATCCACCGAAGTGGGGGCCGCGGCACTCGGCGGCCACCATCTCGACGCCAACAATGTGATCGCAGTCGGCAGCCCCGGGGTACTGGCCGGACATGCCGGTGACCTCAACCTTGATCCCGGGGCTCATGTCTTCGCGACCCGAGCGCAAAACGACGTCATCGGTGTCGTGACCGGCATGACGCTGGGTCCTGACCCAATGAGTTCGAAGTTTGGGGGCATCCCATTTGAGGCAGCGCCCGGACCGGGCTGGCCCTTCGGCCTGCCGACAGTCGCGGCCCACAGCAGCTACTGGGATACCGGTAACCCGGCGCTTGACAACATGGGCCGTATCATCGCCGGAAGAGTCGATGTCACCCCACCCACCTTCACGCCCTGATCAGACGATGAAACCGACAATCCGTAGTCTGCTTTGTTCACTGGCTGTCCTGCTCACAGCCGGGCTATGTGCTGCGTGCTCATCAGGATCGTCATCCACGTCCACGAAACAACCGGCGTCGGGGGCGCCGTCTGGCGCAACAGTGATCCCAGGAGGTCCGATGGAGTCCACACCAGCCGCTCCGTCACCGAAAGTACCTGCGAGTCAAGAAGAAGCGCAGAATACGGTGATTCGCTACATTCAGCAGACCGTGGACGCGCTGCCCGCCGGGACCAACGTCGACGGAACCCGCTACAGCGGTGTCGGTTCCGGGATCGCCTACTGCGAAGACGAGCCAAAAGACCAGAACTCCCCAGTCAACTACTCCTACTGGGGTGATCTGAACCTTCCACCAGGTACGGACGTCAACGCCCTCTTCGGTCAGGTGGAAAGCATCTGGAAACGCTGGGGTTGGCAGGTCCTTGAGCGACAAGGCTTCGAGAAGCCCAACAGGTTCGGCTACGCCCCTGACGGTTACGTCGTGCAAATCAAGTCCGCCTATCCGCCCGGATCGCCCCCGACAATCATCGGGACATCACCGTGCTTCCCAGGCAACCTGCGCAAAGAAGGCACGCCTGTGCCCACCGCGATAAAGCAGACCTCCGTTGCGCGATGAACCAGCGGAGCGGGATTAGGCACCGATCTGACTGATTGTCAGATCGGATAAGCCCGCGACGACTCCCCGGCCCGGGGTCCACCGAGTACACCCCCCGCCCTCCATGTGGTCGGGCCCGTCGCCCGGAAAGACGGCGCCGGTGACGACCCTTTCCGAAGGCGGGCTCAGGAGGTTGGCAGGTGAGATCAGTACCATCGGTGCCGTGGAACGCACAGGCCCACCCGACGACTTCCACGAGCAGGCGACTCATCATGCCGACTACGGCATGGCCGACCAGCCGACTTCCGGCGAGGCCCCGCCGTACCCGCCCGACGAAACCGGGCAGCCCGACGCGTTCGACGCCCTGGAGGGCGAACCCACTCCGTGGTATCGCAAGCCTCCGCTGCTGATCGCCTGGCTGGTGTTCGTCGTGATCCTGATCGGGCTGATCGCCTACGGCATCACCGAGCTGCTCAAGGGAGGACAGGGCACCAGCCCCACCCCGAGCACCAGCAGCACGAGTTCGACCACCACCACGACGACGACCACCCCGACTACCACCACGACGCCGACCACCAGCAGTGCGGGCGAGGCGCCGGCGCAGCAGCCCACACAGCAGCCCACGCGCGAGCCGGGCCAGCAGGCGCCGACGCACCGCCATCACCTGCCACAGGTGCCTTCGGTGATCACGATTCCCGGGGTGCCCACGGTGATCACCGTCCCGCCCGGCCTGCGCTGACCCCGTCGGCCGCTATGGTGAGGACCACCGGGCGATCGGAAGTGGGGTGCGGGGCATGAGCGAGTCGCTCGGGCTGTCGATTGGGGCGGCCAACCTGGTGGCGGCCCGCGCGGGCGGCGCCCCGGTGGTTCGCAGTGCCGTGCTGACCCTCTTCGAGCACCGGCCGACCGAAGTTGGCCTGCCGGAAGAAAACCCGAACCTGACCGGGGACGGGATGGTGCTGCGCGGGTTCGTCGAGCGGGTCGGCGACCGGTCCCCGTTGGTGGCGCCCGACGGGACGAAGTACCTCGGCGAGGTACTGACGGTCGAGGCGATCGAGGCGATGGCCCGCACCGTCGGCTACGGCTCACCGATCACCATCGCCGTCCCGGCGTACTGGTCCGAAGCCCAGTTCGCCGCGCTGCGCGACGAATTCTTCGCCCAACCGGACCTGGCCCGCGGCGGCGTGTCCCCCGTGCTGGTGTCCGACGCCACCGCCGCCGTGGCGGCGCTGCGTGGCAGACCGGGTTTCCCGGGCGCGGGCATCGTCGCGCTGTGCGATTTCGGCGCCAGCGGCACCAGCGTCACCCTGATGGACGCCGGATCCAACTTCGCGCTCGTCGGCCCGACGGTGCGATACGCGGATTTCTCCGGCGACGCGATCGATCAGCTCGTCCTGAGTGGCCTGCAGGCATCCGATGACACCATGGCCGACCTGGCCAGCACCACGCGCATCGGTTCGCAGACCCGCCTGCTCGGTGAATGCCGGCGCGCCAAGGAACAGCTGTCGACCGCCGCGTCGGCCTCCGTCGGGGGCGCGCAGCTGTCGCGCGCCGAGCTGGAGCGGCTGATCTCCGAACCGCTGGACCGATTCCTGAACGTCGTCGAGGAGGCGTTGCGCCGCAACGGAATTCCGAAGGCCGGGCTGGTCGCCGTGGCGAGCGCCGGCGGCGGCGCCGGCATCCCGCTGATCGCCGCGCGGCTGTCGCAGCGTTTTCAGGTGCCCATCCACTCCGCACCGCAGCCCGCGGCCAGCGCGGCCGTCGGCGCGGCGGCGCTCGGCGAGCAGCAGTCGTCGGCGGGTGCCGCCACGGCGGCGGGAGCCGTCGTGGAAACGCCGACCCAGATGGTCGGCACCGCCGGAATCGACATGACCCAGGCCGCGTGGGCCGCCCGCGCCACGGACGTGGACGGCGCCCTGGCCTGGTCCCAGGACGCCGACGGCGCCGACGAGCCGGTGCCCTACACCGGGCGCGACGCCACCGGCGAGTACACCGACGAGGCAAGGGATTTCGATGCCGGTCCCGGCGACCGCCAAGCCGTCCCGGAGGGCGGGCTGCCGTGGTACAAACGGACGGCGCTGGTGCTCAGCGTCGCGGGCGCGGCGGCGGCGGTGGGAGGACCGTCTCAGTGGTGCTGCCGTTCGGCTCGGTGATGGTCACGGTTTGGGACGTTTGCGGGGGAGCCGGTCACCGCGACGAAATTCACAGGCCGGCGGCGGCGCTCAACGAAGCAGGCCGAGACGCCGGCACCCCCGAAGTTAGGGCAGCCTTTCTCGCGGCGGAAGCTGCGGAGATGCAACGATGAGCAGGGCTAAGCAGGCAAACAAAACGCAGGCTGAATCAACAATGCATTGGGGAGACCTTCGGTGACGACGCAGATGCTCATCAGACTGGTCGTGGGCATGGGCATGACGCTGGTGGTGGCCGCACTCGCCGGCCGCCGCGTCCTGTGGCTGTTCAAGCTGGTTACGTCCGGCAAGCCCGCCCCGGGACACACCGACGAACCCGGCAAGCGAATCTGGGCAGAGCTCTCCGAGGTCTTCGGTCAGCGCCGCCTGCTCAAGTGGTCGATCCCCGGCCTGGCGCACTTCTTCACCATGTGGGGCTTCTTCATCCTGCTGACGGTCTACATCGAGGCCTACGGGCTGCTGTTCCAGGACAACTTCCACATCCCGATCATCGGCCGCTGGGACGCGCTGGGCTTCCTGCAGGACTTCTTCGCCACCGCCGTCTTCCTGGGCATCACGACGTTCGCCATCATCCGGCTGCGCACGGAACCCAAGGAGTACGGCCGCTCGTCGCGGTTCTACGGTTCGCACACCGGCGGCGCCTGGCTGGTGCTGTTCATGATCTTCAACGTCGTCTGGACCTACGTCCTGGTGCGCGGGTCGGCCGTCAACAACGGCACGCTGCCCTACGGCAACGGCGCCTTCCTCTCCCAGCTGTTCGGCGCGATCCTGCGCCCGCTGGGCCAGCCCGCCAACGAGATCATCGAGACGGTGGCGCTGCTGCTGCACATCGCGGTCATGCTGGCGTTCCTGATCATCGTGCTGCACTCCAAGCACATGCACATCTTCACGGCGCCGATCAACGTCATCTTCAAGCGGCTGCCCAACGGGCTCGGGCCGCTGCTGCCGCTGGAACACGACGGCAAGCCGATCGACTTCGAAAACCCGCCCGACGACGCCGAATTCGGCCGCGGCAAGATCGAGGACTTCAGCTGGAAGGCGATGCTGGACTTCGCCACCTGCACCGAGTGCGGCCGCTGCCAGTCGCAGTGCCCGGCGTGGAACACCGGCAAGCCGCTCTCGCCCAAGCTCGTCATCATGGACCTGCGCGACCACTGGATGGCCAAGGCGCCCTACATCCTTGGTGACAAGGAGACCCCGCTCGAGAACACGCCGGAGGGCGGAATCGGCGAGGAGCTGGCCGGCGAGAAGCACGCCGAGGCGCACCACGTCCCCGAGTCGGGCTTTGGCCGCATCATGGGGTCCGGCCCGGAGCAGGCCACCCGCCCGCTGGTCGGCACCGCCGAACAGGGCGGCGTCATCGACCCCGACGTGCTGTGGTCCTGCGTGACCTGCGGCGCCTGCGTGGAGCAATGCCCGGTGGACATCGAACACATCGACCACATCGTCGACATGCGCCGCTACCAGGTGATGATGGAGTCGGAGTTCCCGTCCGAGCTGTCGGTGCTGTTCAAGAACCTGGAGACCAAGGCCAACCCGTGGGGCCAGAACGCCGCCGACCGCACCAGCTGGATCGACGAGGTCGACTTCGACGTCCCGGTCTACGGGGAGGACGTCGACAGCTTCGACGGCTTCGAATACTTGTTCTGGGTGGGTTGCGCGGGCGCCTACGACGACAAGGCGAAGAAGACCACCAAGGCCGTCGCGGAACTGCTGGCCATCGCCGGGGTGAAGTACCTGGTGCTCGGCACCGGCGAAACCTGCAACGGCGACTCCGCGCGCCGCTCGGGCAACGAGTTCCTGTTCCAGCAGCTGGCCGCCCAGGCCGTCGAGACTCTGGACGGGGTGTTCGAGGGCGTGGAGACGGTCGACCGCAAGATCGTCGTCACCTGCCCGCACTGCTTCAACACGCTGGGCCGCGAATACCGGCAACTGGGCGCGAACTACTCGGTGTTGCACCACACCCAGCTGCTCAACCGCCTGATCCGGGACAACAAGCTGGTGCCGGTGACGCCGGTGTCGCAGGACATCACCTACCACGACCCGTGCTACCTGGGGCGGCACAACAAGGTGTACGAGGCGCCGCGCGAGCTGATCGGGGCCGCAGGGGCGACGCTCACCGAGATGCCGCGCCACGCCGAGCGCAGCTTCTGCTGCGGCGCCGGCGGCGCGCGGATGTGGATGGAAGAGCACATCGGCAAGCGGATCAACCACGAACGCGTCGACGAGGCGCTGGCCACCGGGGCGTCCACGATCGCCACCGGCTGCCCGTTCTGCCGCGTGATGGTCACCGACGGCGTCAACGACCGCTCCGAGGAGGCCGGCCGCACCGGCGTCGAGGTGCTCGACGTCGCGCAGGTGCTGCTCGGCTCCCTCGAGTACGACAAGGCGACGCTGCCGGAGAAGGGCACGGCCGCAAAGGAAGCCGAGAAGCGGGCGGCTCAGGCGCCCAAGGCCACCGCGACCGTCGAGGCGCCGGCCAAGGAGACCGAGGAGGCTCCCGGCGAGGCCGCCGCGAAGACCGAGGCCGCCCCGAAGGCAGAGGCAGCCACGCCCACCGCGCCCGCCGCGCCCGCCGCGCCCGTGAAGGGCCTCGGCATCGCGGGCGGGGCCAAGAGGCCCGGCGCCAAGAAGGCCGCACCGGCCCAGGCCGAGGCCAAGACGGAAACGGCCCCGGAGTCTGCCGCGGCGCCGGCCGCCCCGGCCAAGGGGCTGGGCATCGCCGCGGGCGCCAAGCGTCCCGGCGCCAAGAAGGCCGCGCCGCCAGCCGAGGCACCCAAGGCCGAGACCCCCAAGGCCGAGACCGCACCGGAGGCCGAAGCCCAGGCCGAGGAAGCCAAGCCGCCCGCGGCGCCGGTCAAGGGGCTGGGCATCGCCGCCGGCGCGAAGCGCCCCGGCGCCAAGAAGGCCGCGCCGCCAGCCGAGGCCCCCAAAGCCGAGGCCCCCAAGGCCGAGGCGCAGCCCGCCACGGAAGCGGAGCCCGAGCCCACGCCGAAAGCCGAGCCGGCCAAGCAGGCCGACGGCGACGGCGCGGCGTCGGCCCCGCCGGTCAAGGGGCTGGGCATCGCGCGCGGCGCCCGCCCGCCGGGCAAGCGCTGACCTGGGTTTTCTTCGCTTGACGGCAAAATTCAGTGGACAGTAGTGGCACCATTGGTGACGTGACCACGCACCAGCTGCCCCTGCACGCTTCCGGCCACCACCGGCAGCGCGTCTTCGCGCAGTCGTCCAAACTCCGGGACGTCCTGTACGAGATCCGCGGCCCGGTGCACCAGCACGCCGCGCGGCTGGAAGCCGAAGGCCACCGCATCCTCAAGCTCAACATCGGCAACCCCGCGCCGTTCGGGTTCGAGGCGCCCGACGTCATCATGCGCGACATGATCCAGGCGCTGCCGTACGCCCAGGGGTACTCCGACTCGCAGGGCATCCTGCCCGCCCGCCGCGCGGTGGTCACCCGCTACGAGCTGGTCGAGGGCTTCCCCCGGTTCGACGTCGACGACGTCTATCTGGGCAACGGGTGCTCCGAACTGATCACGATGACGCTGCAGGCCCTGCTCGACAACGGCGACGAGGTGCTGATCCCGTCGCCCGACTACCCGCTGTGGACGGCGTCGACGTCCCTGGCCGGCGGCACGCCCGTGCACTACCTGTGCGACGAGACCCAGGGCTGGCAGCCCGACATCGCCGACCTGGAGTCCAAGATCACCGAGCGCACCAAGGCGCTGGTCATCATCAACCCCAACAACCCGACCGGCGCCGTCTACAGCCGCGGCGTCCTCACCCAGATGGTGGAACTCGCGCGCAAGCACGAACTGCTGCTGCTCGCCGACGAGATCTACGACAAGATCCTCTACGACGACGCCAAGCACATCAACGTGGCCACGCTGGCGCCGGACATGTTGTGCCTCACCTTCAACGGGCTGTCCAAGGCCTACCGGGTGGCGGGCTACCGCGCCGGCTGGCTGGCGATCACCGGCCCCAAGGACCACGCCGAAAGCTTCATCGAGGGCATCAACCTGCTGGCCAACATGCGGCTGTGCCCCAACGTGCCCGCCCAGCACGGAATCCAGGTGGCCCTCGGCGGTCACCAGAGCATCGAGGACCTCGTGCTGCCCGGCGGCCGGCTGCTCGAGCAGCGCGACGTGGCGTGGCAGAAGCTCAACGAGATTCCCGGGGTGTCCTGCGTGAAGCCGGAGGGCGCGCTGTACGCCTTCCCCCGGCTCGACCCCGAGGTCTACGACATCACCGACGACGAACAGCTCGTCCTCGACCTGCTGCTGCAGGAGAAGATCCTGGTCACCCAGGGCACCGGATTCAATTGGCCGGCACCGGATCACCTGCGCATCGTGACGCTGCCGTGGGCCCGCGACCTGGCCGCGGCGATCGAACGGCTGGGCAACTTCCTGGTCAGCTATCGCCAGTAAGGATCTTCGCAGCCGGCGCCTCTACGGTGGACCGGGTGACGCACTCGCACACCCACTCCCACAGCCTGTCCGGCCCGGCCCCGGTTGAGGCGCTGCCCGCCAGGATCGTCGTCGGGCTGCTGGTCGCCATAGGCCTGGCCGTGCTGGCCGGCGCCGTCGCGCTGTGGCCCAGCCGGGAGCACGTCGACATCCCGATGCCCTTCCAGAACGCGGCCGGCGGCGCGGTGAGCACGCAGGCCGGGCACGTGCTGTCCAGCGGCCTGGGCGACTGCGGCAGCCCGTCGGTCGGTCAGGTGCTCACCACCGCGCCGCAGCCGGCGCCGCCCGGCGCGGGCCGCTGCGTGCTCACCCAGGTCGCCATCGACTCCGGACCCAACGCCGGCGCCAACACGCTGCTGGAGTCCTCCCCCGGCCCCGGCCAGCCGAAGTTCGCGGTGGGCGACCATCTTCGGCTGGTCCGCCAGGTCGACGACCAGGGCGCCACCAGCTACGCGTTCTACGACTTCGAACGCGGGTGGTCGCTGGTCGCCCTCGCCGTCGCGTTCGCGGTGGTGATCGTCGCGGTGGCCCGCTGGCGCGGGCTGCTCGCGCTGGTCGGCATCGTGGTGGCGTTCGCGGTCCTGGTGGAGTTTCTGCTGCCGGCCCTGCGCGACGGCGCGCCCGCGATCCCGGTGGCCCTGGTGGCCTCGGCGGCCATCCTCTACGCGGTCATCTATCTGGCCCACGGCGTGAGCCTGCGGACCAGCGCGGCACTACTGGGCACGCTGACGGCGCTGCTGCTGGCCGCCGGGTTGTCCTGGGCTGCAATACAACTGGCGCATCTGACCGGCCTGTCCGACGACCAGAACGCGACCGTGAGCGCCTACCTGGGCAACGTGTCGATCAGCGGCCTGCTGCTCGCCGGCTTCATCATCGGCTCGCTCGGTGTGCTCAACGACGTGACGGTGACCCAGGCCTCGACGGTGTTCGAGCTCGCCCACCTCGGTGGGTCGCGCCGCGCGATCTTTTTGGGCGCCATCCGAGTCGGCCGCGACCACATCGCCAGCACGGTTTACACGCTGGTGCTGGCCTACGCCGGCAGTTCGTTGCCGCTACTGCTGCTGTTCAGTGTCGCCAACCGTTCCCTGACCGACGTGCTGACCAGCGAGAGCGTCGCCATCGAGATCGCCCGCTCGGCGGTGGGTGGCGTCGCGCTGGCGCTGTCGGTGCCGCTGACGACGGCGATCGCCGCGGCGCTGGCGCGGCCTAGTGAAATCGGCTCCGCTCCAACAGCTCCAGCAGATAGCCGCCGTACCCGGACTTGAGCATGGTGTGCGCGCGCTCGGCCAGCTGCTCGTCGGTGATCCAGCCCTGCTGCCAGGCCACTTCCTCTGGGACGCTGACCTTGAGGCCTTGCCGTCGTTCCAGCGTGCGCACGAAGTCGCTGGCGTCCAGCAGGGAGTCGAACGTGCCGGTGTCCAGCCAGGCCGTCCCGCGGGCCATCACCTCGACCGAGAGCCGGCCCCGGTTGAGGTAGATCTGGTTGACCTCGGTGATCTCGTACTCGCCGCGCGCCGATTTCTTCAGGCCCTTGGCGATCTCGATCACGTCGTTGTCGTAGAAGTACAACCCCGGCACCGCGTAATTGGACTTCGGTGTCTTCGGTTTCTCCTCCAGCGAGAGCGCCGTGCCGTCGTCGCTGAATTCGACGACGCCGTACGCCGAAGGGTTGGCCACCCAGTAGGCGAAAACCGCTCCGCCGCTGATGGTTTGGAAGCGGCTCAGGCTGGTGCCCAGCCCCGGCCCGTAGAAGATGTTGTCCCCCAGCACCAACGCCACCGAGTCGTTGCCGATGTGCTCGGCGCCCAGCACGAAGGCCTGCGCCAGGCCGTCGGGCCGTTCCTGCGTGACATAGCTGATGTCGATGCCGAATTGCGAGCCGTCGCCGAGCAATCGGCGAAAACCCGCCGCGTCGTGTGGGGTGGTGATCACCAGGATGTCCCGGATCCCCGCCATCATCAGCGTGGACAGCGGGTAGTAGACCATCGGTTTGTCGTACACCGGCAGCAACTGCTTGCTGATGCCGACGGTGATCGGGTGCAGGCGTGTGCCCGAGCCCCCGGCCAGGATGATCCCGCGCATGGTGGTTCCCCTATTCCACGCTCAGTTGACGAGGTCGGACTCGGTGAGTTCGGTGGCGGCCAGCGCCGACGCCAGGTCCTCGTGCCGGAAAACGGACGTGACGCGGTCGTGGACCACCCGGAACGCCGACGCCGCCGTTGTCACGGCCCCCGGATTGTCCGGGGCGCTGACCTTCTGTTCGACGACCACGACACCGTCGTGCACGTACATCCGGCCGACTTCGGCCGTCCCGTGCCGGGCGGCGGCCCACCTGCGCAGCGCCTCGTGGCCCTGGGCGGCGCCGTGCGCGTCGCCGATCTCGATGTCGTCGCTGGACAACGCGATCAGGGTTTCCGAGTCGGCGGCGTTGAGCGCGTCGTGCCATGCCAGGACGGTGGCGATCTCCGAAGTGGTCATGGTGTGCAAGTTACCGTGTGCGCCCCGGCGCCGTGGCTAGAGCGGGGTACGGTCCAGCCAGTTCTGCCACACCGCCTCGTCGCCGAACAGCGCGACGCCCGTGTCCGTCAGCGGCACCCGGCGCAGGATGGCCAGCAGCAGCTCGGCCGCCCCGCCCTTCAGCGCCGCGGTGCCCTTGCCGTGCTCGTGGGACCAGGTGATGCGGCCGTGGTCTACACCGATCGTCCACTCCCCGGCTTCGCCGAGCCCTGGGTCGGTGGCGTGCAGGTGCAGGGTGTTGTCGCCCTCGAGCGGGAGCGGCGCCCCGTCGCTGCCGGCCTGGACCGCGACCCGCTCGAGCCATTCGGTGATCCCATCCGCGGCCACATCGGGGGCCAGCGTGTAGTCGGCCCCCAGCGCGATCGCCGTGTCGGCCCGGTGCACGGCCACCTCGTGCAGGCGGCGGCGGATCCACCAGTTCGCCGGCCGCGGCCCGAGGAACGTCCACACCGGGGTTTCCACCCCCGTCAGCTCGACGGCGTCGATCAGCCGCTGCGCGCCGCCGCGCAACCAGGAGATCGCGTCGGCCGGATCGGGCGGCGGCTTGCCCCCCTCGACGGACCGCGGGTCGAGAAACTCCTCGAGCCGCTCCCGCACGATCTGCGCCGCCCAGCGGTCGCCGCGCCCGACATGGCGCAGCAGCTGGTTCAGGCTCCATCCCGGGCACGTCGGCACCGGCCTGGACTGGTCGACATCGCGGAAAAATTCCGAAAACGCGCGGTTCTCTTCGAGGAATGCGCCGGCATAGTCCACCCGGGTCAGGCTACTCGCCGGGCCATGCGACGAAGGACTCCGCGGCCAGGGGACTTCGCCCCTATGGGCGGGCTGCGCCGATGTGCTGTGATCAAACGACCACGGATCACTGGAGACGACATGGGCATGCCCGCCATCCGCACCGCGGACGAGCGCGAGAACGTCGCGTTGGAGCGCGAACGGATCGCCGAAGAGCGGGAAGGCATCGCGAACGAGCGCGAACACCTCGCGCACGAGCGAGAACTGGTGGCAGCGCGCCGGGAGCGGCTGACCGAGGGCGTGGAGCGCTGGGTTCGCTACCTCGAGTCACGCACGATCCTCGCCCACCGCCGCGAAGCGCTGGCCGACGAGCGCGAACGGATCGCGGATGAACGGGAGGCGCTGGCGGACGAGCGCGAACGGATTGCGGACGAACGCGAACGCGCGGCCAATCACACCGCGGCGGGCAAGCAGCGGACGGCCGAGCACGGGGAGCGGCAACGCGAGGCGGCGCTTCGCGAGCAGGCCAAAGTTGAACGGGAGCAGGCCGCCAGCGAACGCCAACTCGCACGGCAGCGGGCCGAGCAGGGACGACATCAGGCGACACAGCGCGCCGAAGGGAAGCATCGTGGCGGCTGAACCCGACGACGTCGACGAGCAACGGGACGAACTGGAAAGGCGCGAGCACGCCCTCACACAACGGGAGGCGCAGCTCGCCCAGCGCGAACGGATCGCCGACGAGCGGGACCGCATCGCCGACGAGCGGGACCAAATCGCGAACCACCGCGAACAGCTGGCGAATCAACGCGAGGCGCAGGCGGACGAACGGGAGGGCACCGCGCTCGAGCGGGAACGCGAACGGCTGCAGCGCGCCGAAGACGAGAAAGACCGCGTGCGAGCCGAGGCTGAGCGCGAACAGGCGAGCATCCGGCGTGAGATGTCCGACACCGAACGTCGCACCGACGAACAATAGGGACGGCGATCAGCTAGGGCCGCGGCGCGCCCAGCCGGAACACTCGCCAGCCCGCCGCGGTCCAGCGGGTGGCGTCGAGACAGTTGCGGCCGTCGACGATGACGCGGGCCCGCACGCGGTCGGCCAGGTCGGCGGGGTCGAGGTCGACGAACTGGCGCCACTCGGTCAGGACGAGCACCGCGTCCGCGCGCTCGCAGGCCTCCTCGACCGACACCGCGTAGTTCAGCGTCGGGAACAGCCGCTGCGCGTTGTCCAGCGCCTTGGGGTCGTAGACGTTGACCGCGGCACCGTTGAGCTGCAGTTGGCCGGCGACGTTGAGCGCGGGCGAGTCGCGCACATCGTCGGATTCGGGTTTGAACGCCGCGCCGAGCACGGCGATGTTGGCGCCCAGCAGCGAGCCGCCGCAGGCGGCGCTGGCCAGCTCCACCATCCGCGTGCGGCGGCGCATGTTGATGCTGTCGACCTCGCGCAGGAACGTCAGCGCCTGGTCGGCCCCCAGCTCGCCCGCGCGGGCCATGAAGGCACGGATGTCCTTGGGCAGGCAGCCGCCGCCGAAACCCAAACCCGCGTTGAGGAACTGGCGACCGATCCGTGGGTCGTAGCCGAGCGCGTCGGCCAGCACGCTGACGTCGGCACCGGCGGCCTCGCACACCTCGGAGATGGCGTTGATGAACGAGATCTTGGTGGCCAGAAAGGCATTGGCGGACACCTTGACCAGCTCCGCGGTCTGCAGGTCGGTCACCAGGAACGGCACTCCCTCGGCCAGCAGCGGGCCGTAGAGCTCGCGGACCACCGTTTCGGCGTGCGTCGAATCCTGTTGCACCCCAAGCACGATGCGGTCCGGATGCAGCGTGTCCTGCACCGCATAGCCCTCGCGCAGGAATTCGGGGTTCCAGGCGATCTCGACGTCGACGCCGCGAGGCGCCAGGTCGGCCGCCCGGCGGTTGAGTTCGGCCGCGGTTCCCACCGGCACGGTCGATTTGCCCACTAGCACCGACGATCTCGTCAGCCGCGGCACCAGCGCGTCGACGACGGCGTACACGTGGCGCAGGTCGGCGCCGTACTCGCCCTTCTTCTGCGGTGTCCCGACCCCGAGGAAGTGGACGTCGGCAAAATCGGCCGCCACGTCGTAGTCGGTGGTGAACCGCAGCCGCCCCGCCGCCAGGTTCTTCGTCAGCAGCTTGCGCAGGCCGGGCTCGTAGAACGGAATGTCACCGCCGGAGAGCTTGGCGACCTTCCCCGCGTCGACGTCGACGCCGACGACCTCGTGTCCCAGCTCCGCCATGCCGACGGCGTGGGTTGCACCCAGGTAACCGGTGCCGAACACGGTGCATCGCATATGACCGGTGTACGTCGCCGCCATGAGCTAACTGCATCACCCCGCTGAGCGGGAGGCAAACGGAAGGTGACAGCTGGGTCCGCGCCCGCTAGTGGCGCCCGAAGCCGCCGTGGCCGCCGCCGAAGCCGCCGTGGCCGCCGCCGAAGCCCGGAATGCCGGGGAATCCGCCGCCACCGCCGCCGCC
>NZ_LZKD01000089.1:0-46986 GCF_001668695.1 Mycobacterium sp. E2497 | reverse complement strand
CGGGATAGACGGCGACGGTGTTGGTGATCTCGTTGATCGGGGCGATGCCGCCGGGCCTCAGGTCGTCGGTCGAGCCGCTGTAGCCCACCGAGCGGTATTCCTTCCAGCCCCCGGCGAACGTGAGGTCGGTGGATCCGACCGCGCGGCAGGGGCCGGGCGGGCTGCCGACGTTATCGCGCGGTGGTTCGTGCCGGTCGGCATACGAATACGGTTGCAGCCCTTCGAAATTGGCGATGCGACGCGCGTCGGCCAGGCTGATGACCAATGATTCGGCGTACGCGTGTTCGGGAGCCGTCGCCGCGGTTTTGCTCGGCGAGTGCGAGCACGCCGACACGACCACCGCGGCGCCGCAGGCGATGACGGCCGAAGCCCTGCCCAGCACCGACAGGCGCCGGCGAAAACGGCTCGACCGCGAACTCGACGCCATGGTCACCTATGTTAGGGCCGCGCGGCGAGTCCGATGAGTACTTGGTCAACGCCGGCGGCGTGTCGACGCGCCGGGGCCTCAGGCTCCGGTCTCGGCGAGTTTGGCCTTGACCTGGGCCGCACTCGGGTTGGTCAGCGTCGACCCGTCGGCGAACTTCACCGTCGGCACCGTCCTGTTGCCGCCGTTGACCGAACCGACGAACTCGGCCGCCGAGGGGTCCTGCTCGATGTCGACCGCCTGGTAAGGGATTCCGTTGGACTTCAGCACGGTCATCAGGCGGTGGCAGTAGCCACACCACGAGGTGGTGTAGACGGTGATCGGGGCAGAGGTCATAGCCCTTTAACGTAGCCGGGCGGCACCGTGTTCCGCGCCGGGGGCGTCGCGCGCGTGCCGGCGTGTCACGGCAACTCGCCGACGCGCACCGGGCGGCGCCCCGGTTTGTCGGCCTTCGCTGTCAAGATGGACGCCATGCCGACGGTCGCCGACGCCTTGACCGCCGGGCTGGACGACGAGCAGCGCGAGGCGGTGCTGGCTCCGCGCGGCCCGGTCTGTGTGCTCGCGGGCGCCGGGACCGGCAAGACCCGCACCATCACGCACCGCATCGCCCAGCTGGTGGCGAGCGGTCACGTGGCCGCCGGGCAGGTGCTGGCGGTCACCTTCACCCAGCGGGCCGCGGGGGAGATGCGTTCCCGGCTGCGCGCGCTGGACGCCGCCGCGGGCACGGACACCGGCGTCGGCGGGGTGCAGGCCCTGACATTTCACGCCGCCGCGCACCGGCAGCTGCGGTACTTCTGGCCCCGGGTGGTCGGCGACACCGGCTGGCAGCTGCTGGACACCAAGTTCGCGGTGGTGGCGCGGGCGGCCAGCCGCTCCCGGATCAACGCCAGCACCGAGGACGTCCGCGACCTGGCGGGCGAGATCGAGTGGGCCAAGGCGTCGCTGATCGGTCCGGAGGACTACCCGGCCGCCGTGGCGGCGGCCGGCCGGGACATCCCGTTGGACGCCGCCCGGGTCGCGACCGTGTACGCCGCCTACGAGGCGCTGAAGGTTCGCGACGAGTCCGTGACGCTGCTCGACTTCGACGACCTGCTGCTGCACACCGCCGCCGCGATCGAGAACGACGCCGCGGTGGCCGACGAGTTCCGGGGCCGCTACCGCTGCTTCGTCGTCGACGAATACCAGGACGTCACCCCCTTGCAGCAGCGGGTGCTCACGGCGTGGCTCGGCGACCGGGACGACCTGACCGTCGTCGGCGACGCCAACCAGACCATCTATTCGTTCACCGGGGCCTCACCGCGCTTCCTGCTCGACTTCTCGCGGCGCTATCCCGACGCCACTGTGGTCCGTCTGGAACGTGACTACCGCTCCACCCCCCAGGTGGTGTCGCTGGCCAACCAGGTGATCGCCGCGGCCCGCGGCCGGGTCGCCGGCAGCAAGCTGCACCTGGTGGGCCAGCGCCCGCCGGGGCCGGCGCCGTCGTTCCGCGAGCATCCCGACGAACCGGCCGAGGCCGCCGCGGTCGCGGCTTCGATAGCCCGGCTGATCGAATCGGGCACTCCGTCGTCGGAGATCGCCGTGCTGTACCGCGTCAATGCCCAGTCGGAGGCCTATGAGGAGGCGTTGACCGAGGCCGGCATCCCCTATCAGGTCCGGGGCGGCGAGGGGTTCTTCACCCGTCAAGAGATCAAGCAGGCGCTGGTGGCACTGCAGCGGGCGGCCGAGCGCGGTGCCGAAAACGGTTCGGCGGGGCCGCTGCCCGCGGTCGTGCGGGGGGTCCTGGAACCCCTCGGGCTGACGGCGGAGCCGCCGGTCGGCACCCGCGCCCGGGAGCGCTGGGAGGCGCTGACCGCGCTGGCCGAGTTGGTCGACGACGAGGTGGCTCAGCGGCCGCAGCTGGAGCTCACCGGCCTGCTCGCCGAACTCCGGTTGCGCGCGGACGCGCGGCACCCACCGGTGGTGCAGGGCGTCACGCTGGCCTCGCTGCACGCAGCCAAGGGTCTGGAGTGGGATGCGGTGTTCCTGGTCGGCCTGGCCGACGGCACCATGCCCATCTCGCACGCGCTGGCGCACGGCCCCGACAGCGAGGCCGTCGAAGAGGAGCGTCGGCTGCTCTACGTCGGAATCACCAGGGCGCGAACGCATCTGGCGCTCAGCTGGGCGCTGGCCCGCAGCCCCGGCGGGCGGCAGGGCCGCAAGCCGTCACGGTTCCTGAACGGCATCGCGCCGCAGGCGCGCGCCGACGCCGCGCCGGCCAAGTCCCGTCGCAACAAGGGCACCGCGACGCGCTGCCGGATCTGCAACAAGGACCTGTCCACCGCGGCGGCGGTCATGCTGCGGCGCTGTGAGACGTGTGCGGCCGACGTCGACGAGGAGTTGCTACTGCGGCTCAAGGCGTGGCGGCTGGACATCGCCAAGGAGCAGAAGGTGCCCGCGTATGTCGTGTTCACCGACAACACGCTGATCGCGATCGCCGAGCTGCGGCCCGACGACGAGGACGCGCTGATCGCCATCCCCGGCATCGGCGCGCGCAAGCTGGAACAGTACGGGCCCGACGTCCTGGAGCTGGTACGCGCACGCTGACCGGTAAAGGCGCAGGTCAGAAAATCGGTTGTGGTGAACGGCGGCGACGATCTACCCTCGAAACCGCGTCCTGCGCTAATGGAAGGAGGGTGGCCGCGATGATCAACGACGTGTTCGGTGTGGGCGTGGCCGCCCTGGCGGCCGCGCTTAAGCATGCCGCCCACACCGCCGTGCCGGCGGCCGCGCTCAAGCATCGCGCCGCCGCCGCCGCGACGAACGCGTCCGTGCGACTCGGGGTCCACCGAATGGCTACGTAACTCCCCGGTTTTCACCGAATGGCCACGGACCCGAAGTCAAGGATCCGTGGCCACAGTCTTTTCGGGCGCAAGCCCGCTACCTGGTCCGGATCCGAACAAGAAGGAAGCCCCGACCAGGAAGCAGGTGAGCAGGACATGCCGGTACTGACCGTCCCCGGACAGCCGTCGGCGGTGTTGCCGTGTCACGCCGGCGACCCCGACCTCTGGTTCGCTGACGCCCCGGCCGACCTCGAGCGCGCCAAGGCCCTCTGCGGGGGCTGCCCGATCCGGCGGCAGTGCCTGGCGTCGGCGCTGGAGCGGGCCGAGCCGTGGGGGGTGTGGGGCGGCGAGATCCTCGACCGGGGCTCGATCCTGACCTTCAAACGACCGCGCGGGCGGCCCCGCAAAGACGAGGCCGCGGCCTAGACGATGGCGCTGTCGGGCTCGGCGAAGCCGGGGATCAGCTCCTCGGACAGCGCCTTGATCGGCACCCGGGCGTCCAGCTGGCACAGGATCGCGGCCACCGAGGCGATGACGCGCATCGGGATGGCCAGCTTGGGCGGCAGGTCCATCTGCCGGGCGGTCTTGATCTGCGACACCGACCGGTCGATCTGGCCCACGGTCATGCGCTGCAGCCACTTGCGCGTGTAGTGGAATTCGTCGACCTCGATGGGCTCGACGTACTGGCGCAGCATCTCGTCGATGTCGCGCACCGACACCTGCTGGCCTTTCTGGATGAACCCGACCTTCTCCATCGTCGGCAACAGCAGGTCGTAGTTCTTGTCGCGGGCCAGGCGGATCGTCATGCCCAGCTCGATCGGGTAGCCGCCCGGAAGGGGGGCGACGGCGCCGAAGTCGATGACGCCCATCCGGTCGTCGGGCAGCAGCATGAAGTTGCCCGGGTGGGCGTCGCCGTGCAGCATCCCCAGCCGTCGCGGCGCGTCGAAGGTGAGCTCGAGCAGCCGCGTGCCGATGAGGTCGCGCTGCTCGCGGGTGCCGGTGCGGATGATCTCGGCCAGCGGCAAGCCGTCGATCCACTCCTGGACCACGACCTTGGGTGCGCTGGCAACGACGTGGGGGATCGCGAAGTGCGGGTGTCCCTCGTAGGCCTTGGCGAACGCGCGCTGGTTGTCGGCCTCCAGCCGGTAGTCGAGTTCCATCTCGGTGCGTTCGACGAGTTCGTCGACGATGCCCTGGACGTCGGCGCCCGGGGCGAGCTGTTTGACCACGCCGACCATCCGCTGCATGGTCTTGAGGTCGGCGCGCAGCGCCTCGTCGGCGCCCGGGTACTGGATCTTGACGGCCACCGGGCGGCCGTCGGACCAGACCGCCTTGTGCACCTGGCCGATGCTGGCCGACGCGACGGGCTTGTCGTCGAACGAACTGAACCGTTCGCGCCACTTGGTGCCCAGCTGGCCGTCGAGCACCCGATGCACCTTGTTGGCCGGCAGCGGCGGGGCATCCTTCTGCAGCTTGGTCAACGCCTCGCGGTACGGCTCGCCGTACTCGTCCGGGATGGCGGCCTCCATGACCGACAGGGCCTGGCCCACCTTCATCGCCCCGCCTTTGAGCTCGCCCAAGACGGTGAACAGCTGGTTGGCGGCTTTCTCCATCAATTCGGCCTGGACTTCGTCCCTCGACTTGCCGGTCAGCCGTTTGCCGAAGCCGAGCGCCGCGCGGCCGGCGAAGCCGACCGGGATGCTGGCCAGCTTCGCGTTCCGCGCCGCACGGCCACGTTTGATGTCTGCCACGTATCCATCATCCATGACGGCCGGCTCGGCTCGCGCTTGATCTTCACAACATCTCCTAGCCGCGCGGCCGGCGGCCGGTGGCCCTAAGTTGTCCTTGCGGGTCGCACCAGCCGGCCCCGCGAAGGACGCTTCCGAAAGGCGGTATCGGCCAGGCCATGTCAGCAAAACAATCGCAGCACGACGCCGCGGACTCCCTGTTCAGGGCGATCATCGAAACGCTGGACAAACACCGCACCGACCGCACCCTGACCGCGGAGATCCTGCACCAGCTCGCGACGGCCTACGAATCGGTGTCGGCGAACGTTCCGGAGCAGGGGCGCCTGGGTTAGTTCCGCGCCGTCAGCACGCGCAGAGCGGATGCCGGGTCCATTCGCGCGCGACGATGACGCCCGCGTTGAGGTCGAATTCCAGTGTGGCGTTCAACGTCTGGGGCTCGGGTACGGCCTCTTGGTTGCGGACCGCCGCGATCACCCGGTTCACCTGGCTCAGCGCCAGCGCCGCGGTCGCCAGCAGCGTGGCCCGGTCGGCCACGCCGACGGTTTCCCGCAGCTGCGCCGAGATCGTCGGCCACGCCGCGTCGCGGTCGCGCCGATGCAGGTCGGCGCAGCCCAGGCAACTGGTGGTGCCGGGGATGACCAGCGGACCGACCAGCCCGACGCCGTCACGGACCCGTACCGGCAGGTGGGGGACGCGCTCGGCGTGCAACTCGCGGACCATGCGGGGATCGGCGACCAGGTAATCGGACAGCACCACCAGGTCGACGGCGCCGACCGACACGGCGGCGTGCGGTTGGCTGCTGTGGGCGATCCGTGCGCCCGAGCAGCGCAACGCCTCGACCAGCAGCTCCGAGAGCGGTCCGCGGCCGTGGATCCGGATGGACGGCGCCCGGCCGCGGGACGTCGCGCATTCGGTGGCGACGCCCGCACCGACCAGCCGGGCGACCAGGTCGCTCAGCCCCGCGGCGTCCTGCAGGCCGCGGTCGGCGGCCCGGCGGCGCAACTCCGAGAGCGGCATCGGTGATCGCATGGACCGCAGCAAGCCGGCCAGCTCCGCCGGGGTCAGGTCACCCGGGGGGCGCACCAGCACGGCCCGGCGGGGATCCCAGCCGACCTGCACCGCGCCGTCGGGGCGCAGCAGCACCGGCATGGCCGGGTCCAGCGCATAGGTGGGAACCGGTGACACGGGTGCACTGTGCCACGCCGGAGGCGATGGGCCCGGTCAGTTATCCACAGGACCAACGCGGGATCGCGTCGCCGTCAACCTTGGCCGTAAGCGTCAGGGTTGTCCGGCCGGTGCGGGCGGCGGCGGCGGTGGGCACGGCTTGCCGCCGCGTATGCCGATGACCGTTCCGTTCGTCGTGGTTACCGGTCCGACCGTCACGCCGCAGGGCCAGTTCGCTATGTTGCCTGGGTCATTCGGGTCCGGGGCAGGATCCGCTTGCGCGAGCCCTGCGCTGAAGGCCAGGGCGACTACCGCCAGCCCCGCAGCGAAGATTGGTTGTGTTCGCATTTCCCCACCTCAATCGATCCGTCCGTAGCCAGCATCGCGTTGCTAGCGTAGTGCACCGGGCCGACCCGATCGACCTTTGCCAAGCATCGCGCACGCTACCCGTAGACGTGGGGAACAGTGCGTGAACTATGCGCGAATCACCTTGTGAGGCAGGGTGTTTCGTGGTATGGCGCGGTCAGTTCTGCACGGGACCGGGGCCCGGGTCCTCGGGGTTCTCCTCCAGCTTGGCGATCGCCTCGTCGATGCCGCTGGTGTCACCGCCGATGACCCGGTCGATGAAGCCGGCCGGGTCGTCGAGGTCCTCGGCGTTGGGCAACAGGTCGGGGTGTTGCCAGATGGCGTCGCGGGCGTCCACGCCGGCGGCCTCGGTGAGGCGCTCCCACAGGGCGGCGGCTTCGCGCATCTTGCGGGGCCGCAGCTCCAGGCCCACCAGGGTCGCGAACGTCTGCTCGGCCGGACCGCCGGTGGCGCGGCGGCGGCGCAGCGTCTCGCTGAGCGCGGCCGCCCCCGGGATGCGGTCGCCCAGGGCCGCGGTCACCACCACCTGCACCCAGCCCTCGATCAACGCCAGCAGCGTCTCGAGGCGTTCCAGCGCCTGCGTCTGCGCCGGGGTCGCCTTGGGCTCGAAAACGCCTTGTCCCAAGAGGTTTTCGATGGCAGCCGGATCGGACAACGTCGCCGGGTTGAAGTCGCGGGCCAGCTCCTCGATCCCGCTCATGTCGATCTGCATGCCGCGCGCGTAGGCCTCGACGGCGCCCAGCAGCTGGCTCGAGAGCCAGGGCACGTGGCTGAACAGCCGGTGGTGGGCGGCCTCCCGTGCGGCCAGGAACGTCAGGATCTCGCTGCGGGGCTGCTCGAGCCCGGCCGCGAACGACTCGACGGCGTCGGGAAGGATGGCGGCGACGCCCTTGGGCCCCAACGGAAGGCCGATGTCGGTCGACGTCAGCACCTCGCGCGACAGCCGGCCGAGCGCCTGCCCCAGCTGGGAGCCGAACGCCATGCCGCCCATCTGCGACATCACCGCCATCAGCGGGCCGGCCATGCTCTTGGCCTCCTCGGGCAGCGACGACGCCCAGACCGTCGAAATCTGCTGCGCCATCGGGTCGCACAACCGCTTCCACGTCTGGAGGCTGTTGTCGACCCAGTCGGCCGGAGTCCAGCCCACCGCCTTGCTCGTGCCCGCGGGCAGCGCGGTGGCGCCGTCCAGCCAGGTTTCGGCGAGGTGCACCGCGTCGGCGATCGCCGACTGCGTGGTGGCCGGGATCGGCGCCACGAACCCGATCGAGTTGGTCGCCACCCGGCGCGCCAACTCGTAGTTGACCGGTCCCGACGTCTCGCCGCCGGCCATCACGGTGCCGGCGCTGGAAAACATTTGACCGAGCTGGGTGAAGATCTGTCCCAGGTCGCCCATCCCGAACGCCCCGAACGGATCGGAGCCGCCGGACCCCGAGTGGGGGTCCTTCTTCCCGGGTTTGTCGGGGTCTTCTCCGGGGGAGAAGCCGAAAGGCAGGTCAGCCATACCGTCAACGGTACTCACCGCGGGAACCCGAGGGGCGGTCTCGGGTCAGCTTGTGGCTGAACCGGGCGCGTCGGGCGCCGTCTAGTGTGATCGGCGTGAACAGGCGGATTCTGACCTTGATGGTCGCGCTGGTGCCGATCCTGGTCTTCGGCGTGTTGCTCGCGGTGGTGACGGTGCCGTTCGTCTCGCTGGGCCCCGGCCCCACCTTCGACACGCTCGGCGAGGTCGACGGCAAGCAGGTGGTGGCGATCGAGGGCACCGCGACGCATCCGACCACCGGGCACCTGAACATGACCACGGTCTCTCAGCGCGACGAGCTGACCCTGGGGGAGGCGCTGACGCTGTGGCTCTCCGGCCAGGAGCAGCTGGTCCCGCGGGACCTGATCTACCCGCCGGGCAAGTCGCGGGACGAGGTCGACAAGGCCAACAACGCGGACTTCAAGGACTCCGAGGACAGCGCCGAGTACGCCGCCCTGGGCTACCTCAAGTACCCGGCCGCGGTCACCGTCGCGAAGGTCACCGATCCGGGCCCGTCGGCGGGCAAGCTGAAGGACGGCGACGCCATCGACGCCGTCAACGGCACCCCGGTGGCCGACGTCGAGCAGTTCACCGGGCTGCTCAAGGGCACCAAACCCGGTCAGACGGTGACGATCGATTACCGGCGCAAGAACGAACCGGCCGGCGTCACGCAAATTACGCTCGGCGCGAACAAGGACCGCGACTACGGCTTCCTCGGTGTGGCCGTCCTGACCGCGCCCTGGGCGCCTTTCGTGGTCAACTTCAACCTCGCCAACGTGGGCGGCCCGTCGGCCGGCTTGATGTTCAGCCTGGCGGTGGTCGACAAGCTGACCACCGGTGACCTGGCCGGGTCGAAGTTCATCGCGGGGACCGGCACCATCTCGGCCGACGGGAAGGTCGGCCAGATCGGCGGCATCACGCACAAGATGGTCGCGGCCCACGCGGCCGGTGCGACCGTGTTCCTGGTGCCGGCCAAGAACTGTTACGAGGCGAACTCGGACAACCCGTCCGGCCTGCGCCTGGTGAAGGTGGAGACCCTCGGCCAGGCGGTCGAGGCGCTGCACGCGGTCACGTCGGGGGGGCAGCCGCCGAGCTGCTGAAAGCACGGCCGGGATCGCAGGTCGCCCGATGCGTAGAGTTGTCACCGTCGATCAATCGAGCAGGGAGCGTAGCCAGTGGGGATGCGGCCCACCGCACGGATGCCGAAGCTGACCCGGCGTAGCCGGATTCTGATCCTGATCGCACTCGGTGTGATCGCTTTGCTGCTCGCCGGTCCGCGGCTGATCGACGCGTATGTGGACTGGCTGTGGTTCGGCGAGCTGGGCTACCGCTCGGTGTTCACGACCGTGCTGGTCACCCGTTTCGTGGTCTTCCTGGTGGCCGGTCTGCTGGTGGGCGGGATCGTGTTCGCCGGTCTGGCGGTGGGCTACCGCACCCGCCCGGTGTTCGTGCCGAGCAACGACAACGACCCGGTGGCCCGCTACCGCGCCGTCGTCCTGTCCCGGTTGCGGCTGGTCGGCATCGGGGTGCCGATCGCGATCGGCCTGCTGGCCGGCATCGTCGCGCAAAGCTATTGGGTGCGAATCCAACTGTTCATGCACGGCGGGGACTTCGGCATCCGGGACCCACAGTTCGGCAAGGATCTCGGCTTCTACGCGTTCGACCTGCCGTTCTACCGGCTGCTGCTCAGCTACCTGTTCGTCGCCGTATTCCTGGCCTTCGTGGCCAACCTGTTGACGCACTACATCTTTGGCGGCATCCGGCTGTCGGGCCGCACCGGCGCGCTGAGCCGCTCGGCCCGCATCCAGCTGGTCACCCTGGTGGGGCTGTTGGTGGTGCTCAAGGCGGTCGCGTACTGGCTGGACCGCTACGAGCTGTTGTCCCACACCCGCGGCGGGAAGCCCTTCACCGGCGCCGGGTACACCGACATCAACGCGGTGCTGCCGGCGAAGCTGATCCTGATGGCGATCGCGTTGATCTGCGCGGGCGCGGTCTTCTCCGCGATCGTCCTGCGCGACTTGCGGATTCCCGCGATCGGCCTGGTGTTGTTGCTGCTGTCGTCGCTGATCGTTGGCGCCGGGTGGCCGCTGATCGTCGAGCAGATCAGCGTCAAACCCAATGCCGCGCAGAAGGAAAGCGAGTACATCGGCCGCAGCATCACCGCGACGCGGCAGGCGTATGGCTTGACCTCGGACGTGGTGACCTATCGCACCTACGCCGGCGACACCCAGGCCACTGCCCAGCAGGTGGCCGACGACCGGGCGACCACCTCCAACATCCGGCTGCTCGACCCGACGATCGTCAGCCCGGCGTTCACGCAGTTCCAGCAGGGCAAGAACTTCTACTATTTCCCCGACCAGCTGTCCATCGACCGGTACGTCGACCGCAACGGCTCGCTGCGCGACTACGTCGTCGCGGCCCGCGAACTCAACCCCGACCGGCTGATCGACAACCAGCGGGACTGGATCAACCGGCACACCGTATACACCCACGGCAACGGGTTCATCGCCTCGCCGGCCAACACGGTGCGCGGAATCGCCAACGACCCCAACCAGAACGGCGGCTATCCCGAATTCCTGGTCAACGTCGTGGGCGCCAACGGCAACGTGGTGTCCGACGGCCCGGCGCAGCTCGACCAGCCGCGCATCTACTACGGCCCGGTCATCTCCAACACGTCGGCCGACTACGCGATCGTCGGACGCAACGGTGCCGACCGCGAGTACGACTACGAGACCAGCGCCGACACCAAGAACTACACCTACACCGGGCTCGGGGGAGTGCCCGTCGGCGACTGGCTGTCGCGCAGCGTGTTCGCCGCCAAGTTCGCGGAGCGAAACTTCCTGTTCTCCAACGTGATCGGCTCCAACAGCCGGATCCTGTTCAACCGCGACCCGGCCCGCCGGGTGGAGGCGGTGGCGCCCTGGCTGACCACCGACAGCTCGGTGTACCCGGCGATCGTCAACAAGCGACTGGTGTGGATCATCGACGGCTACACGACCCTGGACAACTACCCGTATTCCGAACTGACCTCGCTGGAATCGGCCACCGCCGACTCCAACGAGGTGGCCTTCAACAAGCTGGCCCCCAATAAGGACGTCTCCTACATCCGCAACTCGGTGAAGGCCACGGTGGACGCCTATGACGGCACCGTCACGCTGTATCAGCAGGACGAGCAGGATCCGGTGCTCAAGGCGTGGATGCAGGTCTTCCCCGGCACGGTCAAGCCCAAGAGCGACATCACCCCCGAGCTGGCCGAGCATCTGCGCTATCCCGAAGACCTGTTCAAGGTGCAGCGGATGCTGCTGGCCAAATACCACGTCAACGATCCGGTGACGTTCTTCTCCACCTCGGACTTCTGGGATGTGCCGCTGGACCCGAACCCGACCGCCAGCAGCTATCAGCCGCCGTATTACATCGTGGCGAAAAACATTGCCAAGAACGACAATTCGTCTTCGTATCAGCTGACCAGCGCGATGAACAGGTTCAAGCGTGACTATCTGGCGGCCTACATCAGCGCCAGCTCCGACCCGGCGACCTACGGCAGGATCACCGTGCTGACCATCCCGGGCCAGGTCAACGGGCCCAAGCTGGCGAACAACGCCATCACCACCGACCCGGCGGTGTCCCAGGACCTCGGTGTGATCGGGCGCGACAACCAGAACCGGATCCGCTGGGGCAACCTGCTCACCCTGCCGGTGGGCCAGGGCGGCCTGCTCTATGTCGAACCCGTCTACGCCTCCCCGGGGGCCAGCGACGCCGCCTCGTCGTACCCGCGGCTGATCCGGGTGGCGATGATGTACAACGACAAGATCGGCTACGGGCCCACGGTGCGCGACGCCCTGACCGGGTTGTTCGGTCCCGGCGCGGGTGCGGCCGCGACGGGCATTCAGCCGACCGATGCCGGGAACAACCCGCAGGCGGCCCCGCCCGTCACGCCGCCCCCTCCGGCCGGTCCACCGGGGTCGCCGCCGCCCGCGGCGGTTCCGCCGGTCGCGGACGGGTCGGTGACGCTGTCTCCGGCCAAAGCCGCGGCGCTGCAAGAGATTCAGACGGCGCTGGGCGCGGCCAAGGACGCTCAGAAGAAGGGCGATTTCGCCGGTTACGGCGCCGCCCTGCAGCGGTTGGACGACGCGATCACCAAGTACAACAACACCAAATAGCTTGCCTTCGCGGTCTGCTGAGCCGCCCTGCGTTAACTGACTACCTGGCCAGACAAACAGATATTGGTTTCTCGGCACTCGGCATAGATCGGACGTGTTCGTGCGTTGCTATTGCGGGGCGTGATCTCGTTGCCGGCAACGGCAGGCTAAAGGAGTCGATGGTGGGCCAGTCCGAAACGGATCGGATGACCGAGTCTATGGCCGGGGGTAGGCATGCGGGCGCGACGGGCGGCTCGTTTCGCCACGACGGTCGCGGCGTCATCGAGAGCGCATTTGAACTGCTGGAACACGTGGGTGCGTTGGAACCGGTGCGGCTGCTTGAGTTGGCGAATGCGAGCGGGATCCCGCGGGAGACGGTCCGTCGACTGCTGCAGCAGTTGATCGCCGTCGGGGCGGTCAGGCGTGACGGTACCCGCTACCGACTCGGCGCGAGCTTGTTGGGGTTGGGTTCGCGGGTGAGCCCGGAGCGGCAATTGCGCGTGGTCGCCCGGCGACCGATCGCCGAACTCGCGACCGCCACGGGGGCTGCGGTTCAGTTGTCTGCGGTGATCGGCGGGGAACCGGTGTTCCTGGACGCGGTGGACGCCCGCGTACCGGTGGGATTCACAGCCGAACCCGGAGCCAAGGTACCGTCGGGCACCGCGGCGGCGCGCGCCTATGCCGAATTAGGCCGTGCCGCACCAATAGTGGATGCCGGCGGCGTACACGCGAATCTCAGCTGTGTTGCCGTAGCGATTCCTCTCGGCGGCAATGCGGCGGCAGCCGTGTCGACTGTCATCGCCCAACGGCGCCCTCCGCTCGGACTGCTGGCTGCCACCAGGGCGACCGGGACCCGCATCGTCAGCCTCCTTCGCACGCCGTGAAAGGGTGACCGGCGGGAAAACCCACTGAGTGGGCACGGGCTGGCCGTGGCCCCCGTCGCTTCTTAACGTCACAAGTGTGACGGGAGATGCGGCCAAGAACGGCGCGGAAGTATTACTGGCGCAGCTGCAATCTCAGGGCGTGGACTGCATTTTCGCCTCTCCCATCGCCGTGATGGCGCCGGTGTGGGAAGCGCTTGCCCGGCGGGCCGATGACATGACGCTGCGCTACTTCCGATGTCGTCATGAGTTGCTTGCGGTAAGCCTGGCATCGGGCTACTACAAGGCCACCGGCCGAAGCCAGATCGTCTTCTTGCCGACATCACTGGGAGTTCAAAACGCGTCGATGGCGCTGAGCACCGCGCTGCAGGAGCGCACACCGATGACGGTGCTGTCGCCCGACACGCTGAGCTATGGCGATGACCCCGACGGCGATCCTGGTGCCGAATGGCCCTCACTGCTCACTGACCATGCTGGCCCGGCCCGCCATGGCGAAGTCGTCGTCAAGTGGGCGAAGCGCGCACGCACGCCTTCGGATCTGGTTCATGAACTCCGGCGCGCCTGCTTCATCGCCGAGTCCGTCCCAACGGGACCAACGTTGCTCGAGGTTCCATTTCAGTTGTTGATGGCCGACGGTCACCCTGAAGTCCCCGCCTGGGTTTCCCCGGCACCGATTGTCGCGACACCAGAACATATCGACCGAGTGGCCGAAATTCTCGTGGGCGCCACCAATCCCGTCATCATCACCGAACACGGCGGGCGCACCGACGCTGACCGCAACGCCCTAAAAGAAATTGCCGAGGCACTGTCGGCGCCCGTATTCGAATTCTGGAATCCCGCCTATCACAACTTCCCGCGGTCGCATCCGCTGTACGGGGCGGGGCCGGTGGAAGCGGTGTTGGGCGAAGCCGACGCCGTACTCCTGGCCGGCTGCAACGGACTATGGCACCCGCCAAATGCGGCGTTACGCCCAGGATGCGCCGTCATCCACCTCGAGCAAGACCCGCTGCGCCCGCGAGCCGCCTACTGGGGATACCCCACCACCGAGGCGGTCGCGGGCGACCTCTCGCTCAACCTGGCTGGCCTCGCGTCCAATCTGCGAACGCGGTCGGCTGCACGGGCCGAGGCCGGCGAGCGGTGGGCCGGCTTTACGCAGAGCATCCGCGCCCACGGCATCGAAGAGGCCCGCCAATTGGCCTCGCAGGCAACCGATTTCGTGCCAGCAGCCAGCTTGTTCGGCGCGTTGCACGATGCGCTGCCCGAGGACGCGATCTGTGTCGATGAGATCACGTCTCAAGTGCCGCAGATGATTCAGTTCCTATACGCCCGCAAGCCTTTCCAGCAGTATCGCGGATGGGCCGGGGCGCTGGGCACCGGGCTGGGCACCGCGCTCGGCGTCAAACTGGCGCGCCCCGGGCAGCCGGTCGTCTGCATCGTCGGCGACGGGGCGTGGCACTACAATCCCGTTCCGGCTGCCCTCGGATTCGCAGAGGAACACGGCGCCCCGCTGTTCATCGTGCTGTGCAACAACCGGCAGTACGCATCCCAGACCCGGAATCTCCTCAAGTACTACCCCGATAGCGCCGCGGTCCGCGAAGCGAATTTCGTCGGCAACGTCATTGAGCCAATGCCCGACTACGTGAAGCAGGCCGAAGCCTACGGCGGCACGGGTGAACGCGTGCAGAAACCCGACGAGCTGGCCGGGGCGGTGAAGCGCGCCCTCGAAGCCGTCGCGTCCGGACAGACGTTCTTGCTCGACGTCATCGTCCAACCGTAGGAGCCAAATGAGTACGACCGATGCGATAGGCGCGGCCGCCGACGGTGTGCCGTTGATCTGGAACGGGGCGGTGCAACATCGTCCGGCTTTGATCGTGCGGGCCGAGTCACCGGGCGACGTACAGCAAACCATCCGTGTGGCGCGTGACCGAGGGATGCGGCTGTCGGTGCTCGGCGGCGGCCACGACTGGGCGGGTCGCGCTGTATGCGACGGCGGTCTGGTGATCGACATGTCCGGGATGCGAAGTGTCACTGTCGATAGCGGGGCCCGGGTCGCAACAGTGGGCGGGGGTGTCATCGCCGGCGACCTGATCGACGCGGTCGCGCCGTACGGGCTGGTCGCCGCTACCGGCAACTGCGGCGGCGTTGGCATCACCGGCCTGACACTCGGCGGGGGCTACGGACCGCTCAACGGGCGGTTCGGCCTTGCATCAGACAACCTGCTCGGCGCCGAGGTTGTCCTGGCGGATGGTCGGATCGTGAAGGCCGACGCGACTCATGAGCCGGAGCTTTTCTGGGCGCTGCGCGGTGGTGGCGGCAACTTCGGCGTGGTCACTTCCATGCGGGTGCAATTGCATCCGCTCGACCGGTTGATCGGCGGAATGATCCTGTTTCCGTGGTCGCAGGGCGCGACGGTGTGGCGTGGGCTGGATGAGGTGTTGTCGACGGCACCGGATGAGTGGACCGTGCTGAGTGGACTGATGTCGGGCCCGGACGGAAATCCGGCCGTTTTTCTAGCCCCGGCCTGGAGCGGCGATCTTCTTTCAGGCCAAGCCGCCGTCGATGCGCTCACTAAACTCGGAACGCCGCTGAGCGGTCAGGTCGCGCCCATGACGTACCGCGAATGGCTGAGCCTATTCGACGCATGGGATGTCCGTGGACAGTGCTGGGCGATCAACACTCGCACGATCGCGGGCTACACACCAGAGGTCATCGACGCGCTCCTCGAGATCGGCCGGACACTGACCCCGCCGCGCAGCGGCATCTCCATCCATCACTGTCATGGCGCGTCGACCCTCGTCGCCCCGGACCAGACCGCGTTCGCGAACCGCCGCCCACATTTCGTCGTCGAGATCATCGCCGGCTGGGAGGGCGGGGACAGCGTCCGTCATCGCGCCTGGGCCGACGCGGCCTCGGCCGCACTTGCCCCACACGCGCTTCCCGGCGGCTACGCCAACCTGCTCGTGCCCGGCGACCATGAGCAGATCGCAAATGCTTACGGCGAGAACGCCATTCGACTCGTCGCCGCCAAGAAACACTACGACCCCGATGGCGTTTTCACCGCCATTCCACTTCCCGGCGTAAGCGAGGGCAAGAGATCAAATGCCGTACATCGCCGATAGTCCGCCGAGACCGAGCCGGAAGTTCCCGCCGGTCGCTTCTTGAAGCTCCCATGCGGTGGCCGCCGCGATGGAGGTGCTGCGCGGGCCAAGTCACCGCCCTGTCCAGCGGCTGCGGGACCGCCATCACATCAATGTGCATGACGGATCAGTATTTCCCCGTCATTCAGCAGCGGGACGCGGTCCGGAATCTGTCCCGGTACGCCTTCGGCGAGACGCCGAGCTGGTCGACGAATACCCGGCGGAGGCTTTCGGTGCTACCGAACCCGGCAAGGCGCGCCGTGTCGGCGACGCTGCGCCCGGCGTCGAGCGCGGCACGCGCGGCGTCGATGCGCACCATCTCGACGTAGCGGGCCGGCGTGGTGCCGAATTCGGACTGGAAAAGCCGGGTAAGCTGCCGCGTACTCAAGGACGCCTGGGCGGCAAGCGTTTTCACGCTGTGATTGGCCGCCGGGTCGGCCGAGATCGCTTCGGTGACCTTGCGCAGCGGGGACTGGGGCGGGGGTTCGGCCTCGACCAGCACCGAGAATTGCGACTGGCCGCCCGCCCGCTTGAGATAGACAACCAACCATCGGGCCACTTCGCGGACCAGCTCGGTGCCGTGATCCATCTCGACGAGCGCCAGCGCCAGGTCGATGCCCGACGACACCCCGGCCGAGGTGAACACGTCGCCGTCGCGGACGAAAAGCGCGTCCGGCTCGACGGCGACGTCGGGAAAAGCGCGGGCGAACAACCGGGCTTCATGCCAATGCGTGGTGGCGCGCCGGCCGTTGAGCAGGCCGGCCTGCGCCAGGATGAACGAGCCCGTGCAAATCGAGGCCAGTCGTCGGGTCCGCTCCGCGGCCGACTTGACCGCGTCGACAAGCGCGGGATCGATCGCCCGCCGCGGCAGGTTGTCGCTGCCGGCGACCATGATGATGTCGGCCGACTCGATCGACGAAAGCGCGTCCGTGACGCCCAACCGGGCGCCGATCGAGGTCGTGACGTCGCGGCCGTCCACCGATGCGATCTTTATGTGATAGTCGGCACCGAATCGGTTGGCTTCGGCGAATACCTCGCCCGCTCCCGCGACGTCCAGCATCGTCACGTCGTCGAAGACGACGATGACCACAACCCGCGACCGCACACCGGCTTCAGCCACGGTCCCATTGTCGCAATCTGTGGGAAAGATGTCGCACCGGCCCGCGGTGACCGGCTAGCGATTGACGATCGCGTCGCGTTCTGTGGTGAAGACGGCTCAAAAGCCCCAGGTGCTCACAGCCGGACGCCCGGAGACTAACAGCCAGTATCGCCCAACTCAGGAGGTTGATCGTGGTCACCCAGCCGATCGAAGCCATCGCCGACATCGTCGTCCCGGACACCAAGCTGGTGCGCGAGGTCACCGACTACATACGCGACGCCGAAGACGATCTGCTCTTCGACCATTCCCGCCGGGTATTCCTGTTCGGTGTGCTGCAGGGCCGGCGCCGGGGACTGCAGCCGGACCTCGAATTGCTATACGCCGGGGCGATGTTTCACGACCTGGGACTCACCGATCGCTACCGCACCTCCACTCTGCGCTTCGAGGTGGACAGCGCCAACGCGGCGCGTGATTTCCTGTTGGAACGCGGGGTCGACCAGGCCGACGCCGACAAGGTGTGGCTGGGCATCGCGCTGCACACCACGCCCGACATCCCCGAATTCCTCGAACCCGAAATCGCCTTGGTCACAACGGGTGTCGAAACCGACGTGCTGGGCATCGGCCGCGAGGACCTGTCTCCCGACGCAATCGCCGCCGTGACGGCCGCCCATCCGCGGCCGGACTTCAAGCGGCGCATCCTGGCGGCCTTCAACGACGGCATGAAGCACCGCCCGCACACCACGTTCGGCACGGTGAATGCGGATGTGCTGCAACACTTCGACCCGGCGTTCCGGCGTGACAACTTCGTGGAGATCATCCTCGACAACTCATGGCCCGAATAGGCGCCGCCGGCTCGGTGGGTGATGTCGCGAACTGTTCCGCCCGTCGACGATGCTGCGGATCCGCGAAAGCGGTTGTAATCAACGAGATAAGGACACCATGCAACGAAGCGAGAACGACGCCTGCGATCTGGCCACGAGCGTGAGCGCCACCCGACACGATCACGGTGCCTAAGGACGCGTTGAGAACACATGTCGACTTACGTGCTGATTCCCGGTGCCTGGCACGGAGCCTGGTCGTGGCGGCCGGTCGTCGAGCGGCTTCGCGCGGCGGTCACCGGGTGATCACGTTGATGCTGCCCGGAATGAATGACGGTGATAACCCCTGGGGTTATCAGGCGGGGTCCGGCCCATCGTGGTTGCCGGGACGCACAACGGATTGCTCACCCACCCCGACGAGGTGGCTAAGGCAATCCTCGCCGCTTGACCGGCCGCCTGAATACGCCGCCGACGTCAGATTCTGTGGGAAAGACGGCCGGAACGGCACCGGTGAATGTTTGTGCCGCGCCGCAAGATGGAGGCAGCCAGCGAAGGAGGAGCGATCATGGCAATCCAGTCCATCGAAACCATTGCCGGCATCGTCATCCCCGACACGGCAGTCGTCCGGGACGCAACCGACTTCATTCGCGGCGCCGAAGACGACGTGCTCTTCCACCATTCCCGGCGCGTGTTCCTGTTCGGCGCGCTGCATGGGCGCCGCCTCGGCCTGGTTCCGGACCCGGAACTGCTGTACGTGGGCGCGATGTTCCACGACCTCGGCCTCACGGCGCGCTACGGCTCCTCGAGCCAGCGCTTCGAGATGGACGGCGCCGACGCTGCGCGCGATTTCCTGCTCGAGCGCGGCGTGGAAAAGTCCGAGGCCGACAAGGTGTGGCTCGGCATCGCCCTGCACTCGACGCCCGAAGTTCCCGCACGTCTTTGCCCCGAAACCGCCTTGCTTGCAGCCGGTGTCAAGACCGACGTGGTCGGCGTGGGCTGCGACGACCTGGCCCCGGACGCCGTCGACGCGGTGATCGCCGCCCACCCACGTCCCGACTTCAAGAACCGCATCCTTGCGGCTTTCAACGACGGGATGAAGCATCGTCCGGACACCACCTTCGGCACGATGAACGACGACGTGCTGGCGCACTTCGATCCCACGTTCAAGCGGGGGAACATGGTCGACTTCATTCTCGGCAGCAGCTGGCCCGAATAGCCGAAAGGAGCAGACAAATGGAGATCCACGAGGCGCTGTACACCACCAGGATGATGCGGCGGTTGCGGCCGGACCCGGTTCCGCTGGACGTGCAGGCGCGCATCCTCGACGCGGCCGTTCGCGCGCCCAACGGCGGCAACACGCAACGCTGGCACTTTGTGGCCGTTGACGATCCGGACCTGATTCGCGAGTTCGCCCAGCTGTTCCGCCAGGCCCGCGCCCTCGAATACGAGAAGTTCCGCACGGGGCAGGGACCGATGGTAGTGCCGGGGCCCGGCGCTGACCCGGCCGCGCACGCCGAGACGATGCGCCGAATCAAGGGCTCGGGGGATTACCTGGCCGACCATTTCGAAGAGGTTCCCCTGTTGCTTTTCGTCTTCGCCATCGACGACCTGGGCGGCGCCAACATCTACCCGGCGATCTGGAGTGTGTTGCTGGCCGCCCGTGCCGAGGGCGTCGGCGGCGTCATGACGATGGTGCTCAACAACTTCCGGGACAAGGTCAACGAGTTGCTGGGCGTGCCCGTCGAGGAAGGCTGGAAGATGTCGGCCATGCTGACGCTCGGCTACCCGCGGGGAAAGTGGGGCGTGGCAGCCAATCGCCGCCCCGTGCACGAGGTTTCGTCCCGGAACCGATGGGACGCGCCATTCGGTGTCGAGGTGCCGCAACCGCTGTGGTCGCCTCAAGAGGTCCCGCGGACCGGATTGGCCGCGGTCGGATAGTGGTGCGGCGGAACCATTCCGCCGCCGGGAGCGAGAGGACAGCGTGACATCAGCTAACAGTGCGGACGCGTTGGAAGTCTTCGGACCCGTCGTGGAATTCATGACCCCACCGGACGAAGATCAGTTGTGCGTCATGCGCGCGGTCATCCCGCCCGGGGTGTTGGTCCCGCTCCACAGTCACAACGACTTCGAGGATTTCTACATCCTGGCGGGCAGCCACCAGGTACTTGTCGAGGTCGGCGGCGGCCTTCAATGGCGCGATGCTCAGGCCGGAGAGTACGTTCGGGTGCCGGGCGACGTCCCGCACGCGCACCGCAACGTCTCGCGCGAACCCGCCGTCGACTTGATCATCACGACAGCGCGCATGGGCCGGTTTTTTCGTGAGGTCGGGCGGCCCGTGGGCTCCGCGCCACCGACCACCCGGGAGGTGGCGCGCTTCGTCGAGGTTGCGGCGCGTTACGGCTACCGGTTGGCGACGCCGGACGAAAACGCTGCGGTCGGCATCACCGTGCCCACGTTCTCGGGGTGACGGGGCGCGAAACAAGGGGCGTGGCTGCGCAAGTGGAAATCGGTATAACAGGTCCGGGAGGTGGGTCACCAGGCCGGTTCGGGAAACCGCTTCCACTACCGTAGGAAGGCGGAGTCTTCGCACCAGATACGGTTTACCGGCCAGCGATGCAGTGGTATAGCGTCGGGTCGTGCCTATCCCGATTGAGGTCGCGGGGTAAGCGGAGTCGTGGAGCTTATCGGCCGGCAAGCCGAAACGGCGGTTCTCGACCAGCTTGTCCAGGCGATATCCGCCGGGGAGAGCCGCGCGCTGCTGATCTACGGCGAAGCGGGTGTTGGAAAGTCCGCGCTACTGGACTACCTGGAGGCGAAGGCTTCACGCTGCAGTGTGATACGTGCGGCCGGTGTCCAGTCCGAGATGGAACTGGCCTTCGCTGCGCTGCATCAACTGTGCGGGCCGCTGCTCGACCACCTCGAGCGCCTTCCCGGGCCGCAGCGTGAGGCGCTGCAGACGGCGTTCGGCATTATCGCCGGACCGCCACCGGACCGGTTTCTGGTCGGATTGGCATTTTTGAGCATGCTCTCCGAGGCGGCGGACGAGCGGCCGTTGGTCTGCCTGGTCGATGACGAGCAGTGGCTTGACCGTGCGTCCGCTCAGGTGCTTTCGTTCGTGGCTCGGCGTCTGCTCGCGGAATCCGTCGGATTGGTCTTTGCCGCGCGAGTTCCGAGCCGTGATCTCGCCGGGTTGCCACACCTCGCGGTGGGTGGTCTGGCGGATCCTGAGGCCCGTGCGCTTTTGGACACGGTGCTGACCGGGCCGTTGGATGCGAAGGTGCGCGATCAGATCGTCGCCGAGACACACGGCAATCCACTGGCATTGGTGGAGCTGCCGCGCGGACTGAGTAACCAGGAACTGGCGGGCGGATTCGGACTGCCCAGGGCCGCAAGGCTTTCCGGAACCGTCGAGGAAAGCTTTCGTCGGCGCATCAGTGCCATGCCAGATCCGACCCGCGAGCTGTTGCTTGTTGTGGCCGCGGAGCCGACCGGTGATCCGGCGTTGATTTGGCCGGCCGCGGCACAGCTGGGGATCGGCACCGACGCCGCAACGCCCGCGGTCGATGCCGGCCTGGTGGAGCTCGGCGCGCGGCTGTGGTTCCGGCACCCGCTAGCCCGTTCGGCGGCTTACCACTCGGCGTCGCTGTTGCGACGACAACGGGTCCACCGGGCCCTCGCCGGTGTCACGGATCCGGGGTCGGATCCAGACCGATGCGCCTGGCATCTGGCTCACGCCACGGCCAAGCCGGACGAGCACGTAGCGGCCGAGCTGCTTCGTTCCGCCGATCGGGCGCGCGCGCGTGGCGGCGTGGCCGCCGCGGCGGCCTTTCTTGAGCGCGCCACGGTTTTAACCGTCGACCCGGCCCAGCGAGCACAGCGGGCGCTCGACGCCGCGGCGGCCAAGGTCGAAGCCGGGGCATTCGACGCTGCGCTGGACTTGATTGCTCGGGCCGAGGCCGGGCCCTTGAACGACTTCCAGCGTGCACGCGTCGACCTGGTCCGCGCTCAGTTGGCCTTCGTCACCAACCGCGGCAGTGATGCGCCGCCGCTGCTGCTGAAGGCCGCCAAACAGCTCGAACGAATCAACTTAGCGCTTTCGCGCGCAACGTATCTGGAAGCAACGTCGGCGGCGATGTTCTCCGGTCGGTTGGCGGCCGATTGCGGGGTCGTGGACGTGGCCCGCGCCGCCGCGGCATCGCCGCGGCCGCCGATGCCGCGACCGTCCGACTTGCTGCTCGACGGCTACGTCGCACGCTTCACCGACCGGTACGCGGTGGCGGTGCCGATCTTGCGCCGCGCGGTCAGTGCCGCCCTCGCGTCGTCGGGCGAGGCGCTGCGCATTTTTTGGCTGGCTAGCATCGCCGCGCTGGACCTCTGGGATGACAAGAGCTGGGAGCTGCTCTCGGAGAGGCACGTCGAGGTCGCCCGCACCACCGGCGTGTTGACGGAACTGCCGCTCGCTTTGAGCATGCGAGCGATATTGCTTCAATTCGCCGGGGAACTGACGGCCGCGGAGGCGCTTGTGCAGGAAGTGCGGGTGGTGACCGAGGCGACCGGCGCCGGGCTCGCGCCTTACGGCGCCCTGCTGCAGGCCGCATTTCGCGGCGACCGGGCCGAGGTGTCTGCGCTCGTCGAATCGACGACGAAAGACGTTACGCGCCGCGGTGAAGGTATCGGGTTAGCCGTAGGCGAGCGCGCGGAAGCGGTGCTCAACAATGGAATTGGAAACTACAAGGTGGCGATGGCCGCAGCGCACTGCGCGGTCAAACATCCAGCGGACCTGGGCGCATCGCCGTGGTGCCTGGTCGAGCTCGTCGAGGCAGCGATGCGCTGCGGCAGGGCCGACATCGCGACCGACGCCCTTGCTCGCCTTACGGAGATGACGGATGCCTGCGGAACCGATTGGGCGCTGGGTGTCCAAGCACGTTCGCGCGCGCTGCTTTCCGATGGTGCCGAGGCCGAGCGCCAGTACCTAGACGCGATCGCGCGGCTCGGGCGCACCCGCATTCGTGCGGAACTTGCCCGCGCTCATCTGCTGTACGGCGAATGGTTGCGTCGCGAGCGCCGTCGCACCGATGCTCGGGCGCAGCTGCGAATCGCGCACGGCATGCTCGACGCCATGGGAATGGAGGCTTTCGCCGAGCGGGCCGGCCGCGAGCTGCAGGCCACGGGGGAGACCGCGCGCAAACGCACGACAGCTTCCGCCGATGGAGAACAGCTGACAGCGCAGGAAGCCCAGATCGCGCGGTTGGCCCGCGACGGGCTGTCGAACCCCGAGATCGGCGCGCGGCTATTCATCAGCGCTCGGACCGTTCAACACCACCTGCGGCAAGTGTTTACGAAGCTGGACATCAGTTCACGCAGCCAGCTCGATCGCGTCCTTTGATTCGCCGTCGACGGGTAACCGCGCTGTGTGCAGTGGGCTGGAGGCTCGGATAGCGTTGGTTCTGTGTCGCGGTGCGAGGGCACGGAGTTGAGGCTGATAGGTCGCCACGCCGAGTGTGGTGCTCTCGGTCGACTGGTGGCCGCGGTGTGCGACGGTGAGAGCCGGGCCCTGGTGGTGCATGGTGAGGCGGGTGTCGGCAAAACGGCGCTCTTGGAGTACCTGGCCGGGCAGGCGTCGGGCTGCAAGGTTGTGCACGCCGCCGGGATTCAGTCGGAGATGGAGCTGGCGTTCGCCGGGTTGCACCAGCTCTGCGCGCCCATGCTCGATCGACTGGCGCGCCTACCAGCGCCGCAGCGAGAAGCCCTGGAGACCGCATTCGGCATGAGCACCGGGTCGGCGCCGGACCAGTTCCTTCTCGGCCTGTCCGTCCTGAGCTTGCTGTCGGACGTGGCCGAGGAACAGCCGCTGCTGTGCCTGATCGACGATCAGCAGTGGCTGGACCGCGCCTCGTCGCAGATCTTTGCGTTCGTCGCCCGCCGCCTCGGCGCGGAAGCGGTTGGCGTTGTCTTCGCGACCCGAGTGCCCGGGGTGGAATTGGCCGGCCTGCCGGAGCTGGTCGTCAGCGGTCTGCCGAAAGGAGACGCGCGTGCGCTCCTGGACTCGGCATTGCCGGGGTCGTTGGACGGGCGGGTGCGCGATCAAATCGTCGCTGAGACGCGCGGCAACCCGCTGGCCTTGATGGAGCTGCCTCGCCGCATGACCTCGGCAGAACTGGCCGGGGGTTTCGGGCTGCCGGCAGCGGCGCCCCTTGCCGGTGCCGTCGAGGAGAGCTTCCGCCGTCGCCACGCCGCATTGCCCGCCGACGCCCAACTCCTGCTTCTGCTCGCAGCGGCCGATCCCACCGGCGACCCGGCACTGGTCTGGAGTGCCGCGGAGCGGCTTGGCGTCGCGGCCTCGGCTGCGGCCGAGGCCGCCGACGCGGGTCTGGCCGAGATCGGCACCCAGGTGCGTTTCCGGCACCCCTTGGCTCGCTCAGCGACCTACTGGTCGGCGTCGCCGGCCGAGCGCCGAGTGGTCCACGGCGCACTCGCGGCAGTTACCCATCCGACACTCGATCGCGACCGCCGGGTTTGGCACCTCGCCGAGGCCGCTCCCGGCCCGGACGAGGAGATCGCCGAGGAGCTGGAGCACTGCGCCGACCAGGTACGGGCGCGGGGTGGGCTTGCCGCGGCGGCGGCGTTCCTCGAACGCGCCGCGCGGTTGACGCTCGATCCGGGGCTGCGGGCCGGGCGGGCGCTCGCCGCGGCACACACCAAGGTGCAGGCGGGCGCCTTCGATGCGGCGGCGGCCCTGCTGGCGATGGCGAAAGCTGGGCCGCTCGACGATCTGCAACGGGCGCGCGTCGACCTGCTGCGGGCTCAAGTCGCGTTCGCCACGAGCCGGGGCGGCGACGCTCCACGCCTGCTGCTGATGGCCGCCAGGCGATTCGAGCCGATCGAGGCCGGCCTCGCCCGGGAGACCTACCTCGACGCCATCAACGCCGCGGCGTTCGCCGGCCGCCTGGCCAGCCGCGGCGGCGGGGTTCTCGAAGTGGCTCGAGCCGCAGCCGCGGCCCCGCAACCACCGCGCGGCCACCGCGCGCCCGACGTCCTTCTCGACGGCCTGGCGGTCAACTTCGTCGAGGGGTACGCCGCAGCGGTGCCCGGCCTGCGGGACGCGCTGACGGCGTTCGGCGCCGGCATGTCGGCGGACGAGGAACTGCGCTGGATGTGGCTCATCAACCTAGCGGCCCTGCACCTGTGGGATGACGCGCGCTGGGACGCACTATCGGTCCGCTACCTCCAGCTCGCGCGCAAGGTCGGCGCCCTGAACGAGCTGCCGCTCGCCCTGAGCACGAGGGCCATGATGCTGTTGTGGGTCGGTGACCTGACCGCCGCGAGCACGTTGATCGACGAGCAATCCACGGTCACGGAGGCGACGGGGAGCAATCTCGCGCCCTACACCGCGATGCGCCTCGCGGCGATGCGCGGCAGGAAAGCGCAGGCGTCCGCCCTGATCGAGGCCACCAACATGGAGGTGTCCAAGCGAGGCGAAGGCATCGGGGTGGCCTGCGCCGAGTGGACAAGGGCAGTGTTGCACAACGGCTTTGGCGATTACCCGGAGGCGATGGCCGCTGCCCAGCTGGCTCTCTACCATCAGGAGTACCCCGATGTGCGATACCCGGGCATTGCGAACTGGGCCGCGGCGGAGCTCGTGGAGGCGGCCGTACGTGGCGGGATGACCGAGACCGCGACCGTCGCTATTCGTTGGCTGGCCGAGATGACCGCCGCCAGTGGCACCGACTGGGCGCTCGGGGTGGAAAAGCGCTCGCGCGCACTGATGGCGGAGGGGGAGAACGCCGAGCGCCTCTACCGGGCGGCGATCACGCACTTCGGGAAAAGCCGTGTCCGCACCGAGCTCGCCCGAGCGCACCTGATCTACGGCGAATGGCTCGCCCGGGAACGCCGACGCGTCGACGCGCGCGAGCAGCTGCACACCGCTCACCACATGCTGGAGACCATGGGTATGGCGGGGTTCGCGGAGCGGGCGCGGCGCGAACTGGATGCCATCGGTGCAACCGCCCGCAAGCGCACAGCCATCACGAGCACCGTTGAACTGACCGCCCAAGAGACCCAGATAGCCCGTCTGGCCCGCGAAGGGCTGTCTAACCCCGAGATCGGAGCCCGGCTGTTTATCAGCGCCAAAACGGTCCAGTACCACCTGCGCAAGGTCTTCGCCAAGCTCGGTATCACCTCCCGAAGCCAGCTCGACAATGCCTTGACCTAGCGGAGAAGTGGTCGACTAGCCACCGGCGGATGCGATTGCCGGCCCGTTGGCGCCAGGATCTCATTGACGCACAAGACGCACAAGACCAGCGGGACGGGAGCTGCTTCGATGGGTCAGGACGTGATCGTGGTGACCGGCGCAGCGAGTGGCTTCGGTCGGCTGGGCTCCGAGGCATTGGCGCTGGCGGGCCACACGGTCTATGCGTCGATGCAAGACATCAACGGCCGCAATGCATCCCAGATCGAAGCGATCGGCTGCTTCGCGAAGGACAACGGGGTTGAGCTGTGGACCGTGGAAATGGACGTGCAGTCGCAGCCTTCGGTGGACGCAGCGATCGAAAGGATTTTCGTCGCCAACGGCCGTATCGACGTGGTGATACACAACGCGGGACACATGGCATTCGGGCCGGCCGAGGCCTTTACGCCGGAACAGCTGGCCGAACTCTATGACGTCAACGTTGTGGGGACACAGCGAGTCAACCGCGCGGTGCTGCCGCACATGCGACGACAGCGCCAGGGTCTTCTGGTATGGGTGTCCAGCAGCAGTTCCGCGGGGGGCATGCCACCGTATCTGGCGCCATATTTCGCGGCGAAGGCCGCGATGGACTCGCTCGCGGTGGCCTATGCATGTGAGTTAACCCGATGGGGCATAGAGACCTCCATCATCGTTCCCGGCGCATTCACGAGCGGGACCAACCACTTCACCGATGCCGGCTCACCCGCAGACCGCGTGATTGTGGGCCAGTACGAGGCCGGACCCTACGCGGGTTTAGGAACCCGGGTCCAGGAGGCCCTCGCCGTGATCGGGGCGCACGGAGCCGACGTGTCCACGGTTGCCGACGCAGTGGTCAACGTGGTCGACACCGCATTTGGGAAGCGTCCGTTTCGAGTCCACATCGACCCGGCCAACGATGGTGCCGATGTCGGCTTCGCCTTGCTCGACCGGCTCAGGGCCGAGATGTTGCATCGCGTCGGATTGTCGGACCTGCTGAAACCGGCCGGTTGGGGTAGGTAACGAGTGCGTCCTTGATCACCTTGCAGCAGAGGAGTTTTCAGGTGCAGGCCGTGCGGAATCTGTCTCGGTAGGCCTTGGGGGTGATGCCCAGATGATTGAGAAACACCCGTCTCAATGTCTCCGTACTGCCAAACCCTGCCAGGTCTGCGGCCTCGGCGATGGTGCGACCGGCTTCGAGTGCCGTGCGCGCGAAGTCGATTCGCACCAACTCGACGTAGCGCGCCGGCGTCAATCCGAGGTCCGACTGAAACAGTCGGGTCAGTTGACGTGTGCTCAGAGATGCCCGGGCCGCAAGCCTTTTCACGCTGTGGTCGGCCCCGGGGTCGGCGTTGATTGCGTCGGTGACCGCTCGCAGGGGGGAATCCGGCGGCGGATCGGCCTCGATCATGACCGAGAACTGCGACTGTCCGCCAGCGCGTTTGAGGTATACCACCAACGCGCGCGCGACTTCACGGACCAACTCCGGGCCGTAATCGAGTTCGACCAACGCTAACGCGAGGTCGATTCCCGACGACACGCCCGCGGAGGTAAACACGTCGCCGTCGCGGACAAAGATCGCATCCGGTTCGACCCCGACATCGGGAAAGGCTCGGGCCAAGCGTCCGGTATGCCGCCAATGCGTCGTGGCGCGACGGCCGCTGAGCAGCCCCGCCTGCGCCAGGATGAACGAGCCCGTGCATACGGATGCCAGCCGCCGCGTCCGGGCCGGCACCGTTTTGAGCGCCTCGACGAGCGCGAGATCGATCGGCCGCCCGACCAGATTGTCTCCGCCGGCGACCAGGACCGTATCGGCGGACTCGATGGACGAAATGCTCCGGGTGACGGCGAACCGCGTCCCTATCGAAGTGGTGACGTCGTTCCCATCCACCGACGCGATCTCCAGCGAATAGTTCGCGCCGAACCGGTTGGCTTCGACGAAGACCTCCGCGGGCCCTGCCGTGTCCAACAGCTTTACGCCGTCGAAGACGACGATCACCACCACGCGGGGTATTGCGCTGATGCCGACCACCCGCTCATCGTGTCGCGTCGGCGGCGTCAAGTTCAAGCCAACCGTGTCGCATTCTGTGGGAAGGACGGCGCGAATTCCAGCGCCGGGGTGGCCGAGGAACCCGGAAACTTGCCAGAAGGATCGCTCAAGGAGACGAGAAAAGATCATGGCCTTCCTGTTCGTTGCACTGCAGGGCCACCGCCGCGGACCGCGGCCAGAGCTGGAGCTTCTGTACGCCGGCGCGATGTTTCACGATGTGGGCCTTACCCAGCCCGGCCGCACCTCGACCCTTCGCTTCGAAGTGAACGGCGCCGACGCGGCGCGAGACTTCCTGGTGCGACGCGGCGTTGACAAAGCCGACACCGAAAAGGTGTGGCTGAGCATCGCCCTGCACACCACTCCGGGGATCCCCGAGTTCCTCGAACCCGAAATCGCCGTGTTCACAGCAGGTGTCGAGCCCGACGTCCTGGGCATCTGCCGCGAAGACCTCCCTCCCGAAGCCCTTGCCGTCACCGCCGCCGATCCACGCACGGATCTTGGCAGCCTTCAACGACGGCATGACGCATCGCCCGCACACCACCTTCGGCACCGTCAATGCGGACGTGCTTTCAGCTCGACATCGGCGAGCCCTTGATACAACTGAGCGGCGCCGTCCGCTGGTGGAACGTTGAGGGCGACACCACGACGACTCACAACACCCACGAGATTTTGTTCACTAATCTGCCGGCGGAAGATGCGGATCGCGCAATCGCCCGGATGAGGCCGTTCAGCAGCTTCGCGGTCACCGAGGTACTGACCGCCGCGGCCTGGCATGCCGTGCCATCCACGTACATCGTCTGCGAGAAGGACAGGGCGGTCGCCGACCAGGATGTCATCGCGGCGAGGGCGACCCAGACGCGTCGCTTGCCCGCCGACCACACGCCTTTGCTGTCGATGCTCCAGGCTCTGACCGACCTGATGGTGGAGGCGGCCAACAACGGCCACATGAGTCCGGCCCCGCATCCGACAAATCGAAGGCAGCAGGAGCTATGACCGCGGATGCCGACCGCGGCGGAGAGCAGGCACCACTGCTGGTCGTGTGCGCTGTTATCGGCATGACGATCACGTTCGAGCTGCCGCGACTCCGGATAGTCGCATCGATAGTTCGGGTTCTCGGCATGGTTCGTCGACAGCTCACCGCTGCACCCAAATTACCTGCCATGGCTAGCCACCGGCGGATGCGATGTCGGCTCGATGCGCCGCAAGCTGGTCAATGACTGGTGGAAGGACACGCGATGAGCAGCCGAATCGTCGCTTCGGTGCGCATTCGAGCAGATCCGGGCGACCGGCTGAGAGGAGGACGGCGATGCGCTTAGTGGTCGCTATGACCGGAGCGACGGGTGCCGCCCTGGGCATCCGTCTGCTGGAAGTACTTGGGCAGCTGGGGGTCGAGACACACCTGATTCTCAGCGACTGGGCACGGGCGACGATCAAGATGGAGACGAACACCGGCGTCGACGAGGTGCGGGCACTGGCCTCACACGTGTACAGCGCCCGTGATCTTGCCGCGGGCATTTCCAGCGGGTCGTTCCGCACCGATGGCATGGTGGTGTGCCCGTGCAGCATGAAGACGTTGAGCGCCATCCGGATTGGCTTCAGCGACAACCTGATCACTCGTGCCGCCGACGTGACGCTCAAGGAGCGGCGCAGGCTGGTCCTGGTCGCGCGGGAGGCTCCCTTGAGCGAGATCCACCTGGAGAACATGCATTACCTGGCGCGCGCCGGTGCCGTGATCTTCCCGCCGATGGTGGCCTATTACACCAAGCCCACCTCGGTCGACGAGGTGACGAACCAGGTGGTCGGGCGGGTCATCGATCAACTGAGGATCGAGCACTGCCTGATCAAACGCTGGAAGGAAGGTCCACCGCCGGTTGGGGTGAATGGGCACGGAAACCTCGCGGAATCCGATGACTGGCTCGTCACAAACGGCCGATAGAAGAACAGCCTCCAAAACCCTGTGAGGAGAACGAAATGACCACGACGACAAGCCTTCCTGAAACCATCAACGTTTCCAGCGCCCAAGAATCGGGGCCAGATCAGCGCAGCTGGTTGGCCACCCTCGAAGCCGCGGGCCAGCTACGCCGCATCACGGCCCCCGTCGACTGGGATGAGGAGATCGGGGCGATCACCCGCGCCAACCTTGCCCTCGGCGGCCCGGCACTGCTGTTCGAGAACATCATTGGCCATGAGAACACTCGGTGCACAAAGCTTTTGACGTCGGCACTGGGCAGCCGGCGTCAGGTGCAGCTGATGCTGGGGCTGCCCGAAGGCACCAGTGACTCGGCGATCGTGCGTCACCTCCGGGAGGCGTTCAAGAAACCGATTCCGCCGCGCGTGGTCGATACCGGCCCGGTCAAGGAGAACATCCTCGAGGGCGACGACATCAATTTGTTGGAGCTTCCGGTCCCCAAGTGGCACGGCGAGGACGGTGGTCGCTACATCGACACGTTCTGCGGTGTGGTCACCGAGGACAAGGTGACGGGGCGCGACAACGTCGGTTGCTACCGGGGCCAGATCGTCGACCGTGACAAGATCGCCAAGCTCCTGGTGCCCAGTCAGGGTTGGGGCGGCCACATGGAGGAGTACAAGCCGGAGCCGATGCCGGTCGCCGTCGTGTACGGGTGGCACGACGTGCTGGGGTTCTGCGCCGGGAGCCCGTTTCCGAAGAACATCTGCGAATGGGACATGATGGGTGCCCTGCTCGGGCGCCCGGTTGACCTGGTGGCCTGCGAAACGGTGCCGTTGCACGTCCCGGCGACCGCGGAAATCGTCGTCGAGGGCTTCATCGATCCCGACCCCTCGACCTTCGTCGTCGAGGGTCCCTTCGCCGAGTACCCCGGCTTCATTGGTGGCGCGGCACCGGCGCCGGTGCTGCGGGTCACCCGGATCACCCACCGCAACGATCCGGTGCTGCGCGGCACCCTGGAAGGGATACGGCCGGGATGCTTCAACGAAGACAGCATCGTCAACTTCGCGCGGTCGGCGATCACCTGGAACGTGCTCGACGACCTCGGGATCGGCGGCATCACCGACCTGTGGATGACTGAGGTGACAAACGGCCAAAACACTCTGGTGCAGATCCAGAAGCGCTACCGGGGCCACGCGCAGCAGATCGCCTCGGCGCTGTGGGGGACAGGCGGATCGGTGTGGTTTCACAAGAACGTCATGGTCGTTGAGGAGGACATCGACCTCCACGACCCGGTCGCGCTGGACTGGGCCATGTCATACCGGGTCAACGCCGGCCTCGGTGATATCGCATTCTTCGGCCCGGGTCTGGGCTCATCGCTCGATCCGTCGACACCACCGGCGTTGAATGACACCAACAAATACGGCGCCGGCCAATGGACCCGGGTACTTATCGACGCCACCCGAAGCTGGGAGGTCGACCCGCGCCCGGAGTGGGGTGGGCGTCGCTTCCCGCCGACCGACAGGCTCACACCCGAGCTCGAGTCCAAAATCGCAAGCCGCTGGAAGGAATACGGGATCGGCATCCCCTACCTCGACGATCGTGGGCGCGAAATGCTGACGCTGCAGAAACTGAGCAAACGGATGCCGGAAGTGTGATATCAGATTCCGCCCTCGAGCCGGCGGCCGCCGAATTCGCAGCAACGGCGGCCCACGCGCCACCGGTCTACGAACTGACGCCAACCGAAGCGCGCGACGGGCTGGAGGATATCCAGTCGTCTCCGGCCGCCAAGCCCGACGTCGACAGTGCATGGATGACCGTCGGGGCCGGTGGCGCCCAGGTGCACGTCCGCCTCGTCAAACCGGTTGGGGCGAAAGGCCTTCTACCTGCCGTGCTATACCTGCACGGTGGCGGATGGGTGCTCGGCAGCGCCGCGACCCATGACCGCCTGGTGCGTGAGCTTTGTGTGGGCGTGCACGCCGCCGTCGTGTTCGTCGAATATGATCGCGCACCGGAGGCCCGCTATCCGGTCGCGCTCGAGCAGGCCTACGCGGCCGCGCGCTGGATCCAGCGAAACGGCTCGGGTGCCGGTGTCGACGGCACCCGCGTGGCGGTCGCCGGTGACTCGGCCGGCGGCAATTTGGCCGCCGCGTTGGCCTTGCTGGCCCGCCGGCGCGGCGACGTCACCTTCGTTCACCAGTCGTTGTACTACCCGGTGACCGACGCCTCGCAAAGCACCCCGAGTTACCGTGATTTCGCCGAAGGTCCGCACCTGACTGCCAAGGCCATGGCCTGGTTCTGGGATGCGTATCTGCCCGATCTGGATCGGCGCGACGACGTCCTCGCCTCACCGCTCAGGGCCGGCGTCGGCGAACTCGCCGGACTGCCTGAGGCGTTCGTCGTCGTGGACGAATGCGACGTCCTGCGCGACGAAGGAGAGGCCTATGCCCGCAAGCTGACCGCCGCCGGGGTGCATTGCACCAGCGTCCGCTACAACGCCACGATTCATGACTTCATGATGCTGAACTCCCTGCGCGAAACCGCTGCGGCGACCGCAGCGATCACACAAGCGATCGACGTGCTGCGGGGATCTTTGAAAGCGTCTCCGCCAGTGAGGAACTGATGAGTGACGCGCCGAGGCCGGTACTGCACTGGTACGACTTCATATGCCCGTTCTGCTACATCGGGCAGTCGAGGTCCGCCCTCCTGGTGGAGGCCGGCCTCGAGGTCATCTCACTGCCATTCCAGGCGCATCCCGACATCCCGGCCGGCGGTCTCGTTATCGGTCCCCGTCGTGGGCCGAGGTCCGAGATGCTCGAGCGGGAGGCGGCAGCGGAGGGACTGGTGCTGAACTGGCCGGATCGAATCCCCAACAGCAGGAGTGCTTTAGCCGCCGCCGAATGGGTTCGCCGCAATCAGCCGGCCGCCTTCGACGAGCTCCAGCGGGGGTTGTACCAGGCGCACTTCGCTCTCGGTGAAGACATCGAGGATCAACAGGTCATCGACCGACACGCGGTAAAGGCCGGCGTGGACCCGGGCGCACTGCACACCGCGCTCGCCGACGGCACTGCCTACGCCGCTGTCGATTTGTTGGAACGGACCGGGCAGCAGTGCGGCGTCTGCGGCACACCGGCGTGGCTGCTCGGCGGCAGGTTGGTAGCCGGGCTAGTGCCCGTGTCGGAATTTGAGCGCATTGCCCACGATGCGTTGGCTCAGCGAGCGCGATTGGAGAGGAGCAACCAATGACCGCGATCGATGTAAGTGTCGCGCTGCCACCGTCATTCGAGTCGGCTGAGCACATTGTCGCGGCGGAGAAACTGGGCTATCGCCGGGCCTATCTCTACGACACCCCGTTCGGAGGCGATGACGTCTGGCTCGGCCTGCACCGTGCGGCGGAGCGGACCACGACGATCGAGCTGGGTCCCGCGGTATTGATTCCGACGCAGCGTCACCCGTTGGTCAACGCCGCCGCGACCGTCTCACTGCATCGACGGGCGGCGGGGCGGATTGTGACCTCTTTCGGCACCGGGTTCTCCAGCCGCGCGGCCATCGGCCAGCCGCCGATCCGATGGTCCTACATGGAGTGCTATATCCGTGCCTACCAGGCGCTGTTGGCAGGAGAGGCGACCGACTGGGAAGGCGCGGCCATCAAGTTGATGCTGACCTCGGCGCAAGCCGACGCACTGCCCCTGCGAATCCCGTTGCTGGTGGCGGCAACCGGACCCAAGGGTGCCGGCGTCGCCAAGCGGCTCGGCGCCGACGGGCTGATCTCCATGTTCGACGTCGTGCCCGGTCAGAGCGACTTTACTCGCGCGGTGGTAGCCACCATGGGTACCGTCCTCGACGAAGGGGAGGACTTGGCCGGCGAACGCGTCCGATCAGTGGTCGGCGCCCCGTGGGCCGCGGCATATCACTTCATCTATGTCACCAAGGGCGCCGACGCAGTGCGCGGGATGCCCGGAGGCTCCGCCTGGCTAGATGTAATCGAGAAGGTCCCTCAGCGCCTGCGCCACCTGCACATTCACCAGGGCACCATGGTCGAGATGAACGACGCCGACCTGGCCGGTTGGCGTGCCGGAGGTTGCGCCTCGGTCCCCTCGGTCACCCTGAGCGGAACCGCCGAGACTGTCGGAAAGGCCGTGGCCGCAATGGCCCAAGCCGGCGCCACCGAGATCGTCATCGAGCCCTCGGGTCCCGACATTCCACGCGAACTCGACAGATTCATCGTGGCCGTCCACGGTAGCTCTGTCGGGTAGCTGATCGCACTGGCCAGTAGGAGGCGGTATGACCGATCGACGCGCGGTTGTTACAGGCGCAAACGGGGGAATTGGGTCGGCGATCTGCCAGCGGCTGCGAACCGACGGCATCGAGGTACGAACGACGGACATCGTCGGCCCAGCAGATGCCGTGCTGGATCTGACCGCTGACCCGATACCCGATTGGCTCGGCAGCGACGTCGACATCTGCGTGGCGGTCGCGGGCGTCGTCGACACCTACGCTCCCGCGCATTCGATGTCGGCCGAAAAGTGGTCGCGAGACATCGACGTAAACCTGACGGGCGCTTTTCGGGTCATTCAAGCATGTCTCTCGGGCATGCGAGAACGTGGTTTTGGTCGCATTGTCGCGATTTCGAGCGTCGCGGGACGCAATGGGGCGTTAGGCAAAGTCGCCTACGCCGCATCGAAAGCTGGACTGCACGGCATGATTCGCACCATCGCGATGGAGAACTGTTCCCTTGGAATCACCGCCAATTCAGTTCTGCCGGGCGTCATCGCCACGCCCAAAGCGATGACCCTCCCCGCGGCGGACCAAGAACGTATCTGTGCGGCACTGCCGAGCGGCCGGTTCGGGCGCCCCGAGGAGGTCGCCGATCTGGTCGCCTTCCTCGTCAGTGATCGCGCCGGGTACATCACCGCGCAGGACATTTCCATCGACGGTGGCATGGAACTGAATACGTTGTTTGTGGGGCCAATCCGCTTGCAGGACAAAGTTACTCCCTCGACACGTGCGTCGGAAGGACACATGCCTTGCCCATCTACCAGTGTTACAGACCACTAGGATGCTGACATCCTCCGCGCTTTCAACGACGCCACGAACCCCTTAGATCCGACCTCGCGCGCTGCAGCATCGTCGACGTCATCCTCAACAGCGGCCGGCCCGAATAGCGGGCCGCGAGGGCTTGCCCGGCACAGATGTCCAGCTTGGCCGGAGAGTTCGCTAACGCGTTGCGCGGTGTGAAGCGCGGGTGTGATGCGTTTCCGTTGGCGTTCGACACTTGTTCCGTCCTTCGGAACACCTATTGGATCCACGGCGACCTTTTGCGTATTCATAGCTATGTCGTTGGCCTGAACGACCTCGTCTTGGAGTCGGCTAACCACAACGGTTTGCAGTGGATCGGGCATCCCAGAAATCAAATTCTCCGAAAGGTGGTCATTAATGACGAAATCATTGCGGCACCGGGCATTTGATGATCCCGAAGCGGTGGCGCACGGAGACGTGCGGCGGCTGGCACATTCGACGCTGGCACCCGAATACGACTTCATCGTGTGCGGGTCTGGATCATCGGGCTCGGTGGTCGCCAGGAGGATCGCCGAAAACCCGGACATATCAGTGCTTCTCCTCGAAGCCGGCACTCACGACGCGACTCCTTCCGTGATGGTGCCTGCCCTGTGGCCGACAAATTTGGGATCCGAACGCGACTGGGGACATCGAAGCGAGCCCAATCCCCACATCAACAATCGCGCGCTGCCGATGTCTATGGGCAAGGTTCTCGGTGGAGGATCGAGCATCAACGTGATGGCGTGGTCGCGCGGCCATCGGGCGGACTGGGATTTCTTCGCCGCCGAGGCCAAGGACCCTGCTTGGAGCTATAGCGCGGTCGTCGATATTTATCGGCGTATCGAAGACTGGTTGGGCGCCCCCGATCCCCGATATCGGGGTAGTGGGGGACCTGTCGGAGTGCAACCGGCCACGAGCCCCGATGGTCTCGGCCCGACGACGCTCGAGGCCGCCAGGGCAATGGGTCTGCCCACCTTCGCGCATCCCAACGGCAGGATGATGGAATACGACCGCGGCGCGGCCCTATGCGATGTCATCATTGTTGACGGCCGGCGCCATTCGATCTTCCGCTCCTATGTCTATCCCATCTTGAGTAACCCGAATCTGACCGTCCTTACCGAAACCTCGGTCACCCGGCTTTCCATCGAAGGGAACCGAGTCACCGGTGTCGAGGTACGCCGCGATGGAAAACTGCAGCATGTCGCGGCACGCGGAGAAGTTGTGCTTTCGCTGGGAGCGATCAATACGCCGAAGGTGTTGATGCAGTCTGGTATCGGGGACGCTGCTGAGATGCGCGAGTTCGGCATCGAGGTTCGCCAACACCTGCCCGGCGTCGGCAAGAACCTCCAGGACCATGCATGCTTACCGGTCAATTACGAGTTTGCGCAACCGTTCGAATCGACAAACCAGGGCGAAGCACAGCTGTTCTGGACGAGCGATCCCGATTTGGACGCCCCGGATCTATTCTGCTGTCAGGCGGCGGTGCCGTTAGCGAGCCCGGAGAATATCGCCCGCTTCGGTGAACTGCCGGCGTCATGCTGGACACTGTGCGGCTCGCTCACCCACCCCAGCAGTCGTGGATTCATCCGCTTGAGCGGCCCCGGGCCCGAAGACCCAGTCCGCGTGCACCTCAACTCACTGTCGCACCCCGATGATTTCGAGCTCGCGGTCTCGTGCGTGGAGTTCCTGCGGGACCTAGGGAATTCGTCCGCGCTTCGGCCATTTATCAAAAATGAAGTCTTGCCAGGGAACCTCAAAGGTGACGATCTTAGAAGGTTCGTCAGAGATGGGGTGGTTCCTTACTGGCACACCTCTGGGACAGCCAAATTAGGCGAAGACCCACTTTCGGTGGTGGACAGTGATCTTCGGGTGCACGGCTTGGAAAGTCTGCGAGTGGCAGACGCTTCCGTCATGCCGCGCGTCACGTCTGGCAACACGATGGCCCCCTGCGTCGTTATCGGTGAACGGGCCGCGGAATGCATCCGAGAACGGCACCACCTGTGACGCCGGGGCGCCGCGGGAGCCGGCTGTCTCAGGACACCATGCGATGCATGTCGGACTGGATGAGTTTGGCGACGCGGTCCAGCGGCCGCCTGAATGATTCGAGGTCTTTTCGCATGGGAAGAGCCAAAGCGACGATCCCGGGCTCTCCCGAGGGAAGCGCAAACGGAGTGGCAATGCACGAGCACTCTGGGTGTACCGTCCCGTACTCGGATGCCATGTGCCCGCGGTAAAGCGCTTGAGAGGCAGCGGATTCCGGGCTCTCGGCGCCCAAGGACTGCTGTGAGGGGCTCAAGACGCCGGAAACGCCCGACCCATACGCGCGGCACATGGCTCTCAATCGGTTCCCCGGTGCGTCGTACAGAAATATTGACGCCTTAGTGGCCAGCGACATGAATCGCATCCGGGGTTGTGCCACGGCGGCCAGGTCGTGGCGCCGGCGGTCCAATTCATGCAGGCCCGCGGCGAAGGTCCACCTTCGGTTCTCACGCTGCACGACGTTCTCTTGTTCGAGCTGCTGAAGTAGCCTGTGCACCGTGGTTTTGGGGATACCCGTCTCCGAGGCGAGTCGTGTAACCCCGACCGGGTGCTGTTGAATCCGGCCGAGCGCTCGGAGTAGCGCAAAGGCGCTGTGCACCGCACTGGTGGGCACAGATCCCGGTTCGACCGATCTGAATAATCCATCGGCCGAGAAATCATCAAAACTTTCCGATCCCACTGGACGATGATAGCTAATCCTCGATCCGAATGCGGACCCGATAGACGCCATGGCCCGCTGCCGAAACGCTGCGCGTGATCTTTCAGAGTTGCTGTCGTACAGCGGTATATCGCGCTGCGCTGAGCCGTTCCGGTCATCGGAACAACCGTTCGGTCGTTTCGGTGCGGAGGGTCAGGATCATCCTCGAAACATCGTTTTCGCCGTCGGGGAAATAGCGCGTCGGCGGGAGCTCTTCAGAGAGGAGGCGGTCAATGGATATCTATGAAGCGCTCTACACCACCAGAACAATGCGGCGGATGCGGCCGGATCCGGTTCCCCTGGATACTCAGGTACGCATCCTTGATGCGGCGATCCGCGCGCCCAGCGGCGGCAACACGCAGCGCTGGCATTTCCTCGTTGTCGATGAGCCGGCGCTCAAACACGCGTTGGGCGAGTTGTATCGGCGTGCCAACGAGATCGAGCACGAAGAGTTCAGGACCGGGAGAATGGCTGTGCAGGCGCCGGGCCGGGATCGCGCCGTCTACGCCGACACTCTGCGGCAGGTCATCCGATCCGGGGACTACCTGGCCGATCACTTCGACGAAGTCCCTTTGCTGCTCTTCGTTTTCGCAATCGACGACCATGGCGGCGCAAACATCTTCCCGGCCATCTGGAGCGCGTTGCTCGCCGCCCGCGCCGAAGGCGTCGGCGGCGCCATGACAACGCTGCTGCGCTACTTCCCGGACGAGGTCAACGACATATTGGGCGTGCCGGCCGACCAGGGGTGGACGATGTCGGCCATGGTGGCCCTCGGCTATCCGCTTGGCCGATGGGGAGTTGCGACCAACCGTTATCCGGTGCATGAGGTTTCTTCACGCAACCACTGGGACGCACCTTTCGGCGCCGAAGTCCCGCAACCACTGTGGCCCAAGCGTGATGGGCAGCCCTTCGAGGCCAAACTGCAGCTGGGCAGCATCCACTGAGTCCCGACGTTTTCGTCTTTCGCGGCAACCGAACTGAGGAGATCGCATGAGAATTTCTGAGGCACCGTCCTTCGACCAATTTACGTCTTCCCCGGCACGGGCGATGCAGGAGTTACTGCTCGGGGCGTGGGTATCGCAGACGATCACCGCGGTGGCCGACCTGGGAGTGGCGGATGCGCTCGCCGACGGGCCATTGCAACTCGATGAACTCGCCAACAGAGTGGGAGCCCATCCGGACGCCTTGCGCCGGGCTCTGCGGGCACTGATCGGCAAGGGGATATTCGCTCAACGCGACGACGGTCGCTATGAGCTGACTCCCCGAGCAGACACGCTGCGCTCGGACGCCCCGGTATCTGTGGCGGCCCTGGCCCGATTCGTGGGTGCACCGCAGCACCGTGAACACTGGAGCCTGCTGACGCGGGCCATCAGGACCGGGACATCGCCGGTCACCACGCTACGCGGTCAAGACTTCTTCGCCTATCTGCGCGACGAGCCCGAATTCAGCGCGATTTTCAACGAAGCGATGACGGGATTGTCGGCGTATATAGACGGACCGCTCGTCGAGGCGTACGACTTCACGCCATACCGCACGATCGTCGATATCGCGGGCGGCCACGGCCGTCTGCTCGCTGCCATCCTGAAATCGGCACCGAATGCGCAGGGCGTCCTGTTCGACCTCCCGGACGTGGTAGCGGACGCGCCATCCCTGTTGCGGAAGTTCGATGTGACGCATCGGGTTCGGCTCGTCGAAGGCTCGTTCTTCGACGAGGTCCCCGCCGGGGGCGATGTGTACGTGCTCAAGCAGATAATCCACGACTGGCCCGACGAGGCCGCCTTACGCGTCCTGCACAACGTGAGAAGGGCGGCGGCCACCGACGCATCGTTGCTGCTCGTCGAGGCCATAATCCCGGAGCACCACGGTGACGTCATCGGCAAGGTCACCGATATCGAGATGTTGCTGGTCAATGACGGGCAAGAAAGAACCGCAGCCGAGTACCGCCGACTGCTTGACCAAGCCGGATTCGAAATGACTCGAGTGATCGCCACCGGAACGGACTTCAGCATCGTCGAGGCACGCGCAATCTAGAGCCAGCCCGGCGATTCGCTACGTCACGGCGACCGGAAATGGTCACAAGCAGGTGCCACCGAGATCATCATCGAACCCTCAGGTCCCGACATCGCATGCGAACTCGCGAGATTCATTTCAGCTGTCCGCGGCTAACCTGACGTGTGACTGAAAGCCCGCGCTTGAGTCGGCGCGACTCGGCGAACTGACGCGCGTTCGGCGCTGAAAAACGAGCTGGTCAGGCCGCGATTTGGCTGGCGCGACGCGAGTTCGGTAACCTGTCATTTACCAACGCGGGGTGGAGCAGCTCGGTAGCTCGCTGGGCTCATAACCCAGAGGTCGCAGGTTCGAATCCTGTCCCCGCTACTAGCGAGACGGCCCCGGAGGAGACTCCGGGGCCGTCTTCGTGTCAACAGGGGGTGAACCTGCGCCGCTACGACTCGCGAGAGACGATCACCACCGATTGCGCCGCATGCGCGACGGCCGCGCTCACCGAGCCCAGCAGCATGCCGGCGAATCCGCCGCGACCGTGACTGCCGACGACCACGAGTTGTGCGGACTCCGAGTGCTCGATCAGTTGACGAGCCGGCTGATCGCAGACCACCACGCGTCGCACCGGCACATCGGGGTAGCGCTCCTGAAATCCGGCGAGCCACTCGGCGAGCGCCTGTTGCGCCTGCACTTTCATCATCTCGAGATCCAGACCCGGCACTTCCGACACGCTGACGTCCGACCACGCGTGCAGTGCCACCAACTCCACGCCCCGGCGAGAAGCCTCATGAAAGGCGATCTCCGCCGCCTGTTTTGATGCGGCCGAGCCATCGATTCCCACCAGCACCGGTGCCTGCGGACGTGGCGGCGCCTCATCGTGGACGACCGCGACCGGGCAGTGCGCATAGTTGACCAGGCCGGTGCTGGCCGAGCCGAACGGGACCCGGCTGAACGCGCCTTCGCCCCGGTAGCCCACGACCATCATGTCCGCGATCTTGGATTCGTTGACGAGCGTCGAAACGGTCGGGCCACGTACCACCACGCTGTACACGAACGGCGGGCCGTGGTCGGCGGTGCTATCGGCGACCACCTTGCGCGCGTCTTCGAGGATTTGCCGTGCCTTGGCGTCCTGCCGCTCGAAATGGTCTTGAGGAATCGGAATCGCCGGCCACGGCGCGACCGCCGGGACGACCGGTGCGATGACGTGCATGAGTGTGAGCGGAACATTGCGTATCGCAGCATCGCGAGCCGCCCAGTCGACCGCCGCCATCGACGAGGCTGATCCGTCAACGCCGACCAAGATGCCACGATGGGTTTCGTGCCCCGGCATTCTTTTCCCCGTATCTGTCGTTAGGCGATGAGAAATTGCATGACGCGCGAAGTTCAGTGCTGGGGTTGCAGTATCTTGCGAACTTCTATGGGGAGCTGACCCAGGGCCTTGTCGATCTGGGCGACCGGCAGATGGTGCAAGGCGGCCGCGGTCGTGGCTGCAGCGGCTTTGCGAACGTCGTCGGGGGCGATATTCGCCTCGCGCGCGAACCGGATGGTGTAAGCGTGGGCGTCGTACTTGTCGGGTACGGCATCGGGGTTCCATCCCTGGTAGAAAATTCCCCTGATCAAGTCGGGGAGCTGTGCCGCAAAATGAGCGCTCGCCTCTACAGTGAGCCGATCACGCAGGGTATGTAGCCAGGCCCGCAGGACTCGGTAGGCGAACTCGCGATCCTCGGTCTCGAACTCCTTCGCGACATCGTTGATCCAGGTGTGCGCGGAATCGATTGCGTGATCGAGCGCGGTGACCTTGGTCTTCGTTGACATGGTTGCCTCCGGCTCTAGTCGAGGACGAATGTGACCAGCATGTTGACGCGAGCGACGGTGCCTCCTGACATGATGACCTCCCACGGTCGATGTTGAATGCTCCCAGATTGCTCCGGTGCGACCGAAGCAAAGAAGGGGCGATGTACTCCACGACGGAGGACTTTCGGCCACTCGAGCATCGTTGCCCGATCTGCGGGGGCGAAACGGAGCCGGTTTCGATCGGTTTTGTGCATCGGGACGGCGAGAATCAATCAGCGAGCCCGCCGACGGCTAGCCGCACCGACCTCGGAGGTTCGTGCCGCCGTCTAACGGGGCAGCACGGCCTCGATGGCGCTGATGACTTCGGGGGCGTCGGGCTCGGTGCGGGGGCGGAACCGGCGGACCACCTCACCGCCGGGCGAGATGAGAAACTTCTCGAAGTTCCACTGGATGTCTCCGGCCTGGCCGGCGGCATCGGCGGCTTTCGTCAGCTCGGCGTAGAGCGGGTGGCGGTCATCGCCGTTGACGTCGGTCTTCGCCAGCAGCGGGAACGTCACCCCGTATGTCGTCGAGCAGAACTCCCGGATCTCCTCGGCCGTGCCCGGTTCCTGGCCCATGAACTGGTTGCAGGGGACGCCGACGACCGTCAGGCCGCGGTCACCATAGTCCTTCGCCAGCTTCTCCAGCGCCGTGTACTGCGGGGTCAGTCCGCACTTGGAGGCTACATTCACGACCAGCGTTGCGCCGTCGGACAATTCGGCCAGCGTGGTCGGCCGGCCATCGAGGGTGGTCAGTGCGATGTCGTTGAGGGTCACGCCGACGACGCTAACGCAATGCGACCGATTAGGGCAGCAGCCCTCGTCGCCTGGCCTCAGAGACCGATTCCCCGCGCCTGGTGGCGCCCAGCTTGATGTAGATGCCCTTGAGATACCACTTGACCGTGTTGATGGTGACCCCCAGATTCCGGGCGATCTGCTTGTTCGACAGGCCGCGGTCCAGGAGCCGCAGTACCTCGAGTTCGCGAGCGTTCAGCGGTTCCTCGGGCGTCGGGGCGCGGTCATCGGCGCGGGCGATGACGGGGATGGCCGCGTTCTTCGCGTCGGCGTGGGCGGTGGCCAACAATCGCGAGAGATACTCGGGCGGGACCTGGGGAAGCGTGGCTGGCCAGTGGCGGGTGCGACTGGCATCGCGAAGAGCGCCGACGATTTTCAGGATCTCCGGCCCCGCGTCGACGATGGTGCGCAGCAGTCCGGCCTCCGCGCCGAGGAGCAGCACGGGCGCCAGCGTTTCGGCCGCGGCTTCGGTGTCACCGGTCAGGCAAAGCACCCGGGCCAGTTCGATGGTGCTGACGGCCGCGGCGTAACGCCATCCGGCGGCGGCGCTTTCGTGATGCATCCGGGACAGCAGATCGTGGGCTGCGCCGTAGTCGCCTCCGGCACAGCAGATTTGCGCCTGCATGCCGAGCCGGTAGTGCCGGGTGGCCATGCCGATGCCGTCCACCCCGTCCGGTGTGCCGCCGCCCCGGCGGTCGAGGGTGTGTTGCGCGCGGGGGGTGTCGCCTAAGGCGAGGTGCAGACGCACGCACTCGTAGTCGAGCGCGGCCGACAGCCTGGGCAGACAAAGGTGTTGGGCCGCAATGTATCCCTCGTCCAGCACGCAGATCGCGTCATCGATGTCCCCGCGCAGGACCTTGATGCGGGCCAGTGTGCCGTAGGTCGCGATCATGAAGTCGACGACACCGCTCTCGGCGCCCAGCTCGTGGCACCGTTCCAACAGCCGTTCGGCCGTGTCGATTTCACCGCGTTCGTAATGCAGCCTGCCCAGCAGCGCACCCGCCAGCCGGGCCGCGTGCGAATGTGGGCCGGCTTCGTTGCGGGCCAGCACAAGGGCTTCCGTGTAGCGGTTCTCGGCGGTCGTCAGGTCGAGTTGGGCGAACGCGGCCAGGCCCGCGAAGCATCGCCCGTACACGCCGGCGAAGGGGCCGCCCGCGGTCTCGTGAAAGGCGTTGGCCCATCGCTGGCGTGCCTGGGCGCTCTGATAGGCGAAGGTATGGATGTCGACGAAGGTGGCGATGTTGGCGGACACGGCCACCAGAAATGGCCGGTATGGCGGGTTCTCCACCAGGTAGGGCGCGACGAGGGCGGCGGCGCGGTCGATGCGATCGCCGTACACGTCGGTGCAGGCCTGCACCACGTCGGCCTCGCCGAGTATGCCCGCGCTGACGTCATCGGTTGCCGGGGCCAGGGCGGAGCGAACGTGGTTCAGCGCCACCTGCACCTCCGGGGCCCGGTGCAGCAGGCAGTGGGCCCACGCGATGGCGATCTGCAGGTTGGGCCTGCCGGCCAGCGACGTCTTCGGCAGCTTGTTGACCAGCCCGAGCAGGGTGGCCATCCGGCTGTGTTCGACCAGGGACATGGCTTGGCGTTCCACCAGTTCCACCGCCCCGGCGGCATCACCTGCGGCCATCGCGTGCGTCACCGCCTCGCCGAGCAGGCCACGCTCGGCGAACCAGGCCGACGCGGTGCGGTGCAGGTCGACTACCCATTCGGGATGATCGCATTCCAGTCGCCGGCGCAGGTAGTCGGCGAACAGATGGTGGTAGCGAAACCACTCGCGGTTGTCGTCGAGGGGCCGCAGGAACATGTTGCGGCGCTCGAGTTCTTCGAGGATCGACTGCCCTCGCGGCTGACCGGTGAGCGCCGAAGCGAGTTCGCCGCAGAGGCGATCGCAGATCGCGGTGGTCAGCAGGACCCGGAGCAGGTCGGCCGGTAACGCGTTGAGCACGTTCTGGGCCAGGTAGTCACCGATGGAACTGTGCCGGCCGGAGAAGCCGGCGATCAGCGCCGAGGGATCTTCGCTGTCCCGTAGCGACAGCGTCGCCAGTTGCAGGGCGGCGACCCAGCCGTCGGTGCTCGACCACAGTCGGCGCACGTCCTCGTCGTTGAGCCCCAGGGCATTCAGGCCGAAGAATGCCGCGGACTCTTCGCGGTCGAAGCGCAGCTGCGCGCTGTCGATTTCGATGACCTGGTTGCGCACCTTCAGCTTGGCCACGGCCGGCGCACGGGTCCGGCTGGTGATGATCAGGTGCAGATTGTCGGACCCGACGTCGCAGAGGAACTCCAATGCCCCTGCGGTGTCGACGTTCTCGATCAGGTGCCAGTCGTCCAACACGACCGCCAACGGTCGGCGGTATTCGGCGATCCGGTTGACGAGTTCGGCCAGCACGTAACGCCGGGCGTTGCCGGTGTGCTGTTCGAGGAGCTCGCTCAGGTTGGCGGCCAGCGACGGTTCGACGCGCCGAACCGCCTCGATGAGATGCGCCAGGAAGGACACCACGTCGTTGTCGTCGCGGTCCAGGCTGAGCCACGCCACCGGCACCCCGTCGGCCTGGAGCGCCCGCTGCCATTGCACGGCCAGGGTCGTCTTGCCGAACCCGGCCGGGGCGTGGATCAACGCCAGCCGCTTGGCGCGGCCGGACCGCAGCAGCTCGATGAGCCGCGCGCGGGCGACCAACCCGTCGTCGTAGGCGGGGGATTGCACCCTGGTAGCCACGACCTGCCTCGGTTGCGCTCCCGTAGCCATCCCCATCGCCTCGCCTCAAGCCCGGGCCCTCACGTAGCGCTCAGTGTAGTGACCCGGGCCGCACCGGCGTCTGCGCAGACTCCGCCACCCATTCGGGTAGCCGGAGGAGAAGTACGGGTGGAGGTGACGCCAAACCGCCGCTCGAGCGGTTACCGTTGGATCGCTTGGCTTTTACCGGCGCGGGGAGGCGACTGTCGTGACGAACCACACGACGCCATGACCACCACCGTCGACGAACCCGCACCCCGTACGGCACCCGCGGGCGCATCTCCGCCGTCCGCGGCATCGCCCGGGCGAACGCCCTAGCCATGGCGAGCCCCTCCGCCGATGCGACCCGCCGACAGATCATTCGGGCGGCCTCGCATCAGTTCGCGCGGCGGTCCTATCACGAGGTCGGCCTCGACGACATTCTCGCCCAGGCCCAATTGACCAAAGGCGCGCTGTATTTCCATTTCAAGTCGAAACACGCGTTGGCGCTCGCGGTCATCGACGAGCAGACCACCGCGGTGACGGCCGCCGTGCAAGACCTGCTGACCCGGGGTCTTTCCGGTTTGGAGACCCTGATCGACTTCTCGTTTCTGGTGGCGGTCCAAGACATCAAGTCGGATCGGTTCCGGGCGGCGCTGAACCTGGTCGAGTCGGTGGGTCAATCGGACGGACCGCATCAGGATCTGTTCGACCAATGGATCGAGGACTTGGCGGCGGTCGTCGAGCAGGCCATCGGTGAGGGCGACATCGCCGAAGGCTGTGCCCCCGAGGACGTGGGGCGAATGATGTTGTCCCTCCACATGGGGCTGCGCAAAGCGAGCAGTCTGGACGAGCCGGAGCGGTTCTTGCACGACTTGCAGAAGTGCTGGACCCTGCTGCTGAACGGAATCCTGCAGCCCGATCGCAGCGACTATTTTCAGCAATTCCTGCGGCGTCGGACGGCGCTCGCGGTGCAGAAGACCCCGGTTTTCCCTCGCGAGAGCGCCGCCGGTTAGACGATCGGGTTCCCGTCCCGGCGGCCACTGATCTTTGACGGGCTCGCGAGCCGCTTGCCGATTGGATTGGTGCAAAGCCATTTTCCCGTTCGGCCGCCGGCGCGCTGATCCGGCCTCGGCCGGACTGTGATTCTGCGAACGGCGGTTCGCATCAAGAGCGGCCGCCAAGGTACATTCCTGTGGTCTTCGTTATTGCATGTGTGTACAGAGCCCCTGACAGGGGGAGGTTCCGCCGCGGCACCGGGACGCGGCGCAGAGGTGAGGGGCGCTGGTGACCACGTCTTCCCCGGTCCAGATCAATTCCCAGCGGCTCCCGCCGTACCGGTGGATCGCCGTCGCCGTGCTGGTAATCCTGGCCCTCGTCTTCACCCTGGTCTACGTGCAGTTCCGCGGCGGCTTCACACCGAAGACCGAGTTGACGATGTTGGCGTCGCGGGCCGGGCTGGTGATGGATCCGGGTTCGAAGGTCACCTACAACGGCGTGGAGATCGGCCGGGTGGGCAACATCGCCGAGACGGTGCGCGATGGCAAGCCGGCCGCCAAGTTCACCCTGGAGGT
>NZ_LZKD01000088.1:0-18017 GCF_001668695.1 Mycobacterium sp. E2497 | reverse complement strand
GGCTTCGGCGCGCTCTGGCTGCCCTGGGGGTGGTTGGCGCATCGGTTGCTGTCCGCGCCGGTCGGACCGGGCCGGACGGTCGCGGCCGTGATGGTGTTGCCCAGCGCGTGGGTGGCGGCCGAGGCCGTGCGGTCCTGGCCGCCGCTCGGTGGGTCGTGGGCGGCATTGGGCGCGTCCCAATCCGCGCAGCCCGTCACCCTGGCGTCGGCGTCGTTGGGCGGGGTGTGGCTGACGAGTTTCCTTGTGGCCGCGGTCAATACGGCTCTGGTGGGTGCCGTCGTGCATCGCGAGCTGTCCGGCCCGGTCCGACCGGCGCGGACAGCAACCGATGCGCCAACCACCCCCAGGGCAGCCAGAGCGCGCCGAAGCCGGCGGCCATCACCACCAGCAACGGGCCGACGAACGTCACCAGCCAGTACTGCGTGGTCAGCACGTACCCGGCGACGCCGAACCAGGCCCGCACGGACGCCTCCCACGGGGTCGGCGCGGCCCGCACCAACAGGAGCAGCGGCACCAGGCCGAACCAGGCCAGCCACCACCACGCCGGCGCGGGAAAGGCGAACGCCGGCAGCGCGCCGAGGACCAACGCGGCCGCCCAGCCGCGGATGCGCTGTCGACGAGCCGACACAAAGAGCACACTATGACGGGGCGCACACGAAGGGAGTGATTCGCATGGCCAACGATCTCGTCGCCACGGTGCCCGACCTGTCGGGCAAGCTGGCGATCGTCACCGGCGCCAACAGCGGCCTGGGCTTCGGCCTGGCCCGGCGGCTCGCGGCCGCCGGCGCCGACGTCGTCATGGCGATCCGCAATCGCGCCAAAGGCGAAAAGGCGATCGAGGAGATCCGCGCCACGGTGCCCGACGCCAAGCTGACCATCAAGTCGCTGGACCTGTCGTCGCTGGCCGCGGTCGCGGCGCTGGGCGAGCAGCTCAACGCCGAGGGCCGCCCCATCGACATCCTGATCAACAACGCCGGCGTCATGACGCCGCCCGAACGCGACACCACCGCAGACGGCTTCGAATTGCAGTTCGGCAGCAACCATCTCGGGCACTTCGCCCTCACCGGCCACCTGGTGCCGCTGCTGCGCGCCGCCGGCAAGGCGCGCGTCGTCTCCCTGAGCAGCCTGGCGGCCCGGCAGAACGCCAAGATCCACTTCGACGACCCCCAGTTCGAGAAGTCCTACGCGGCGATGTCGGCCTACGGCCAGTCGAAGCTGGCGGTGTTGATGTTCGCCCTCGAGTTGGACCGGCGTAGCCGCGCGGCCGGCTGGGGCATCATGTCCAACGCCGCGCACCCCGGCCTGACCAAGACCAACCTGCAGATCGCCGGCCCGTCGCACGGCCGCGACCGGCCTGCACTGATGGAACGGCTGTACAAGGCGTCCTGGCGGTTCACCCCGTTCCTGTGGCAGGAGATCGACGAGGGCATCCTCCCGGCGCTCTACGCCGCGGCCGCGCCGCACGCCCAGGGCGGCGGGTACTACGGGCCCCGCGGATTCTACGAGGCCGCGGGCGGTGGGGTCCGACCGGCCAAGGTGCCCGAGCGAGCCCGCAACGAGGCTGACTGCCAACGGCTTTGGGAACTCTCCGAGCAGCTGACCGGCGTCCGCTACCCCAGGCCCAGCTGACGACTATCGTTGGGCCATGCGGCCTGAACCTCGGATGCCCGAATCGAGCATTGTGGTCCGGCCCGAACCCGTGTACACCCAGTCGTCGCGGCTGCAGGCCGCCGGGCTGGCCCCGGCGATCGCGTTGTTCGAGCGCGCCGCCGAGCAGGTGGCGCTGCCCAAGGCGCCGCAGCCCATCGTCGTCGCCGACTACGGGGCCGCCAACGGGCACAATTCGCTCAAGCCGCTGTGCGCGGCCATCACGGTGCTGCGTCGCCGCACCCGCCACGACCACGCAATCCTGGTGGCGCACACCGACATACCGGACAACGACTTCTCGGCGCTGTTTCACACGCTCGAGGACGACCCCGAGAGTTACCTGCACCTGGACGCGGCGACGTTCGCGTCGTCGATCGGCCGTTCCTTCTACGATCAGATCGTTCCGTCACAGACGGTCAACCTCGGCTGGTCATCGTGGGCCACGCAGTGGCTGAGCACGATGCCGGGCGAGGTGCACGACCACGTGCACGTCGCCTACAGCACCGACGACACCGTGCACGCGGCCTACGCCGACCAGGCGGCCCTGGACTGGCACAACTTCGTGGCGTTCCGCGGCCGCGAACTGGCCCCCGACGGGCGGCTGGTGGTGATGACGATCGCCCTCGACGAGGACGGCACGCCGGGTTTCCCGACGCTGCTCGACGCGATGCTCGCGGCGCTGCGGGAGCACGTGCGCGACGGCCTGCTGCGCCACGACGAGGCCCGGCGCATGACCATTCCCACATTTGCCCGCAGCGAGAAGGACTTTCGCGCGCCGTTCTCGCCGAGAGGACGCTTCGAAGGCCTGTCGATCGACCGTCTCGACCTGTTCACCGCCCAGGACCGCTTCTGGGCTCGATTCCAGGTGGACCACGACGCCGAGGCCTTCGGGGCGCAGTGGGCGGCCTTCGCCCGCGCGGCGCTGTTCCCCGCCCTGGTGCGCGGGCTGGACGGCGGCGTCCGCGACGCGCGGGCCGGGGAGTTCGTCGACCAGCTCGAGCGGGCGGTTGCGGAGCGGCTGTCAAGCGCTCCCGAGCCGATGCGGATCCCGCTGGCGCTGGTCGAGCTGGTCAAGCGCGAACGATCGCGGCAGTGAGAGTTTCGACACAACGCCGCAACGGGTAACCCCCCGAACATCGCGACATGCGATTGCGAGGGGGTTTGAAGCATGAGCGTCCAGGACGATAAAGCAGATCAGGACACCGATCAAAAGCTGACGGAAAAGCCGGAGCCGGACGAAGGCGACAAGGAGAAGGCCGCCGAGATGATGGAGGCCTACAAAGAAAAGCCCACCATCGTGCTGCCCGGCACCGGGGGAAGCGTGTCGGGGACCGCGGTCAACGAATGGTTGGACGAGGACGGCAACCCCAGGCACGAAGTGCCCGAGGGTGCCGACTCCGACGGCCAGGCGAAGGCCGACGACTCGCGCGACGAGCAGGCTCTGCAGGACCAGATCGAGAAGGACAAGGCCCTCAACGAGCAACTCAAAGAGGCCGCGAAGGCGGAGAACAAGGGCGAAAAGCGTTGACCTATCGGGCCGTTCCCAGCTGAGGGTCCAATTGGGGGATGCCGCTGATGCCCAAGTCTCCGCCGATGCCTTGAATGATCTGGTTGACCCGATCCAGGCCGGGGATGGGTTCGTTGAGTCCGGGGACCGCCGGAATGGGCGGGACCTCAGGGATCCGTGGGATCGCCTGACGCGGCGCCGCCGCCAGCGGCGGCGCCTGCTGCGGTTTGGCCGACGGGACGCTGGTCGACGGCGTCTCGGTGTTGGCGGGCGGGTTGGTGTCCGTGGTCGACGGGGCGGGAGCCTCTTCGGTGGGCGACGGCGGCTGGGCGGTCGCCGTCTGGGCGGGCGGCGCGGGAACCGGGCTGCTGGTCACGCCCGGCGCCGGCGTCGTCGCGGATTTGTTCGCCGAGGTCAGGCCGATCGTGACGGCCGTCCCCACCAGCGCCACCGCCGCCGCCCCGCCGACGACCGCGGCCAGGACCGGCAGCCGAAACAGGCGGCCCTTACGCTTGGCGGCCGCGGGCTCGTCGGTGGTCTCCTCGCCGGCGGGGGTGGGCGTGACCTGCGGTTGCTTACCGGTCAGCGACCACGCCCGCACGGGAGCCGCGCCGGTGATCGCCGCCGACGGGGCGGCCTGCGCCGTCGCGGTCGCCTCCGGCGGGCGGGTTCCCCGGAGGCCGGGTGCCGGTGCGGTCGCCGTGACGGGCGCGGCGGCCGCCGAAGCCGCCGAAGCCGCCGTCGCGGCCGCGGATACCTCGCCGGGAGCGTGCGCCGCCCGCAGCGCGGCGCCGGTGGCGGCCGTCAGATGTGGGCGCGGCGTGGTGATGACCGGGACGCGGAAGTACTGCGACAGCGTGGTGGTGAGCGCGGGGATGTTGGCCCCACCGCCCGCCGTGACGACCGCCGCCAGGTCCTGAATCCCGTTGCGGGCCAACGCGTTTTCCAGTACCGCCACGAACCGGTCCAGCGGCGTGCGGATCGCCTCGTCGAGCTCAGCGCGGGTGACCCGGACTTGCCCGGTCAGCCCGTCGCTCAGGGTGGTCGCCGTGCTCGACGACAGCTCTTCCTTGGCGCCCCGGCATGCGGTCCGCAGCCGGCTCAGTGAGCCGATCGCCACGGTGCCCGCCGGGTCGAAGGAGGTGGTGGTGGGCATGTTGGAGATGACGGTGCTCAGCAGCGCCTGATCGATCAGGTCGCCGGAGAAGTCGTTCAGCCGCACGGTCGGGGCCAGCGCCTGATAGTCGCCGTCGGCGCGCATGAACGTGACGCTGGTGCCGGTGCCGCCGAAGTCGCACACCGCCACGGTCCCGTGGGCGGGTATGCCCGGGCCGGTCCGCACGGCGAGCAGGGTGGCCGCGGCGTCGGGGATGAGCAGCAGCGGCCGCGCGCGCTGGGACCATTCGGCCACCGAGCTCAGCGCGGTGCCCACGGCGTCGACTGCTTCGGAGGCCCAGTGGGCGGGATAGGTCACGGCGACGCTGTCGGGCAGGGGCCGCCCACCGGTGAGGGCGTAGGCCAGCGCGCGCATCGCGTCGGCGATCAGTTGCTCGCCGCGGTGTACCGAGCCGTCGGCCGCCACCAGTCCCCGCGGGTCGGTGACCCGCTGCACGAATCCCGTCATCACCAGGCCGGGCTGGTCGAGCCGCGGGTTCTCCGCGGGCACGCCCACTTCCGGCGCGCGCTCGGGGTAGAGCGTCAGGACGGGCTTGCGGGTGATGGCCCGGCCGGCGGACACCGCCGCGAGGTTGGTGTTACCGATCGACAGGCCCAGCGCGGTCCCAGCTCCATTGGCCATATGTCCCAACCCCAACTTCAGCAACTCGCATCCCAGGCTAGCCGTTATTGTGCCGCCGAAACCTGTACCTCGTCTCAGGGGAACCTAGGTGCCGGCTGTGCGCCGCCCGGTCAGCGGATGTTGCCGGCGCCGGCGATCAGCGGCAGGTCGAGCGGCGTGACCCAGCCCGGCCGCAGGTCGTTGACGGCGGGCACGGCGTTGAGGGCCCGCATCCCGGTCGCCAGGCACCCGGCCGTGGCCGCGTCGCGGCCCGACCCGTCGGTGAACCGGAAAGCGGTTTCCTGGAACACGCTGGGCGTGCCCTCGATCTCGACCCGGTAGACGTCGTTGTCGTGCCCGGTGGGCCAGTCGGGGGCGGCGTCGAGGCCGATGCGGTTCACATGCTCGAGCTGAATCCTGGTCTCGCCCTTGTAGATCCCGTTGATGGTGAACCGGACCGCGGCGACGTGCCCGGGCTTGATCACACCCTTGACGGTGTTGCGCTCGGTCGGTGTCACCCACTTGTCCCAGGTGGTGGTGATCTCGTCGAGCATGATGCCCGCGGCGTGGGCGATCATCGGCACGGTGGCGCCCCACGCGAAGATCAGCATGTTGGAGTCTTCCAGCAGCGGGTGGTATTCGGGCTCGCGGCCGATGCCCATCTCGACTTCGTAATCGCCTTCGTAGTTGGTGTAGTCAAGCAGTTCGGACGCGCGCACCCGGCGCACCTCCGAACACAGGCCCATCAGCGTCATGGGGAACAGGTCGTTGGCGAATCCGGGGTCGATGCCGGTGGTGAAGCACGACGACTCCCCCAGCTCGCACGCCTCGGTGATGGGCTGAATCCACTGCGGCGGGTTGAGGTGCATGGTCGGCCACACCCACGGGGTCATCGCCGTCGAGCAGACGTCGATCCCGGCCCGCAGGAACCGCGTGATCAGCGCGATGTTGTCCTGGGCGTGCATCGCCGTCGGGCCGTAGTGCACCAGCGCGTCGGGCTTCAGCGCGATCAGCGCGTCGACGTCGTCGGTGGCGATGATGCCGACCGGCTCGGGCAGCCCGCAGATGTCGCCGACATCGCGCCCCACCTTGTCGGGGTTGCTGACGCCGACCCCCACCAGTTCGAACAGCGGATGCTTGACGATCTCGGCGATCACCATCTTGCCCACGAAGCCGGTGCCCCAAACCACCACACGTTTTGCGCCGTGTTCCGACATACTCACCTTCCCGTGCCAGCCCCCGTGGGACTCACATTAGAGCGGCGCCGCTTCGTCTGGGCGGAAAGCTTCCGTAGCACCGCATGTGGTGACACGATGCAAATCATGACGAAGCATCGGCGTGGCCTGAGGATCCTGTTCGCCGTCGGAGTCGGCTGGGTCGCGACGGTCCCCGGCGTGGCCCAGGCCATCCCCCAGATGCCGCAGGCCCGCTACGAGGTGACCGGCGGCCCGGTCGCGCAGTACATCTCGTACCAGACCGACGCCGGTCAGCTGCACCAGGTCAACGTGCCGCTGCCGTGGTCGACGGAGTTCACCTCCTTCGGCGGGCAGGTGTTCGTGATCAGCGCGCAGGGCGCCGGCCCCCTGCGCTGCCGGATCCTGCTCGACGGCAACGTGGTCGCCGACGCGCAGTCGGCGGGCGGCAGGACCGTCTGTGCCCACTAAGACGGGTATCGCGACGCGAACGAACGGGGCTCCGCCGCCGGAGGTCCCCCTGTCCGATATCCACCTGGACTCGCTGGACTTCTGGGGCCTCGACGACGACTTCCGCGACGGCGCCTTCACCACGTTGCGCCGCGAGGCGCCCATCTCGTTCTGGCCCGCGATCGAGATGGAGGGATTCGTGGCGGGCGACGGGTACTGGTCGCTGACCCGGCACGACGACGTGCACTTCGCCAGCCGCCATCCGGAGATCTTCAGCTCCAGCCCCAACATCACGGTCAACGACAACGCGCCGGAGATCGCCGAGTACTTCGGTTCGATGATCGTGCTCGACGACCCGCGGCACCAGCGGCTGCGTTCGATCGTCAGCCGGGCGTTCACCCCGAAGGTGGTGGCGCGCATCGAGGCGTCGGTGCGGGAGCGAGCCCGCCGGCTGGTCGCGTCGCTGATCGCCAATCACCCCAACGGGGAAGCGGACCTGGTCACCGAGCTCGCCGGCCCGCTGCCGCTGCAGATCATCTGCGACATGATGGGGATCCCCGAGGAGGACCATCAGCGAATCTTCCACTGGACCAACGTGATTCTCGGGTTCGGCGACCCCGACCTGACGACCGACTTCGACGAATTCCTCAAGATCTCGATGGACATCGGCGCCTACGCGTCCGCGCTGGCGGAGGACCGCCGCGTCAATCACCACGACGACCTGACCAGCAGCCTGGTGGAGGCCGAGGTCGACGGCGAGCGGCTGTCGTCGGCGGAGATCGCGTCCTTCTTCATCCTGCTGGTGGTGGCGGGCAACGAGACGACGCGCAACGCGATCAGCCACGGCGTGCTGGCCCTGTCGCGCTACCCCGACGAACGGGACAAGTGGTGGGCCAACTTCGACCGGCTGGCGCCGACGGCGGTCGAGGAGATCGTGCGGTGGGCCTCGCCGGTGGTCTACATGCGGCGGACGCTGACCCGCGACTTCAAGCTGAGCGGCACCAAGATGGCCGAGGGCGACAAGGCCGTGTTGTGGTACAACTCGGCCAACCGCGACGAGGCGACGTTCGCCAACCCCTGGCTCTTCGACCTGGCGCGAACCCCCAACCCGCACTTCGGTTTCGGTGGCGGCGGGGCGCATTTCTGCCTCGGCGCCAACCTCGCCCGCCGCGAGATCCGGGTGGTCTTCGACGAGTTGCGCCGCGAGATACCCGACATCGTCGCCGTCGAGGAGCCCGCCCGGCTGCTCTCGCAGTTCATCCACGGCATCAAGGCGCTGCCGGTCGCCTGGACGCCGCCCCGGGGGTAGCGCGCGGTCCGGAAGCATGTGCGCACTCGAAAACTTGATAGCGCCGGCGCTATCAAAATTCTGCCTAACCTATTCGTCATGACGATTCCCGCGTTCCCCGCCGCGGACGTACTTGCCGCCCGCCAGAAGCTCGTGCTCGACCACTTCCACGACGAGGTCCGCCAGGACTGGGACGACGTGTTGTCGACCTTCCCGCATCCGCGCTACGAGCTGATCCCGCAGATGATCGTCCACGACGGCGATCGAGCGGTGCGCGACTACTACGCCTACACCCGCACCGCGTTTCCCGACCAGGACCACGAGATCATCGCGCTGCGGCACAGTGCCGACGCGGTGATCGTCGAGTTCTGGCTGATGGGTACCCATCTGGGCTACCTCGGCAAGGTGCCGCCGACGGGCAGTCGGTTCCGGGTCCGCATGACCGCCTACTTCGTCTTCGACGAGACGGAAACGCTTGTGTGCGAACGCATTTACTTCGACACGCTGACCATGATCAAGCAGCTGCTGGGCGGGCTGGACATGAAGAAGCCAGCCAATTGGCTGCTGGCCGCGCGCTGCGCGCGCGGCTTCCTGTCGATGTCGTCGGAGAAGCCGGACCCGGCGCTGACCAATACCGTCCCGCCGAGCTTCGCGACTGCCTGAACCGATCAGCAGCCGAGTTGGGCTGCGAGATCGAGGAAGTCGGACGCGTTGATGTCGAACTCGTCGGAATAGGTCACGTCGGCGTCGCCGTCGGTGCCGAACTCCAGCGGGCGCGCGACGAAGGCGGTCCGGAACCCGAGCCGGGCCGCGGCGCGGATGTCGTACTTGTGGCTGGCCACCATCATGATCTCGCCGGCGTCCAGGCCCAGATACGTCGCGGCCATCCGATACACCGCCGGGTCGGGCTTGAACGCCCCGGCCATCTCCGCGGCGAAGATCGCGTCGAAGGGCAGCCCCGCCCGCTTGCAGATGCTGACGACCGCCGACACGTCGGCGTTCGACAGCGTGGCCAGGGTGTAGGCGGTTCGAAGCCGGGTCAGCCCGGGCACCGCGTCGGGCCAGGGCTTGAGCCGCTGCCAGGCCAGGGTCAACTCGTCGCGTTCGGCGCCGGAGAGGGCGATGCCGCGCTGGTCCAGGACCGCGTCGAGGGCCCGCCGATACACCGCGCGCGCCGACACCCACGCGGTACCGTGGTGCTCCGCCGTGTCGAGCGTCGTGAAGTAGCCTGCGCGCCAACGCCGTACCACGTCGGGCCAGTCGGCTTCCGGGTGCCGCCCGGCGGCGATCCGCCGCGCCTCCTCGCACAACGTCGAATGAAAGTCCGTCGCCGTGCCTTGCACGTCGAACAGCAGCGCCTTGACCACAGGCTTCATCATGCAACGATGTGCCTCGTGGCCGACACCGACAGCGCCGAAGAGCGCGAGCCCGATTACCGGTTCACCTTCGCCAACGAGCGGACTTTTCTGGCCTGGCAGCGCACGGCGCTGGGGTTGCTCGCCGCGGCCGTGGCGCTCGTGCAGTTGGTCCCGGAGCTGGGGGTCCCCGGCGCGCGCCGTGTGCTCGGTGGGGGGCTCGCGCTGCTGGCCATCCTCACCAGCGGGATGGGGTTGTTGCGTTGGCAGCAGGCGGATCGCGCCATGCGTCACGGGACCCCGCTGCCACGGCATCCCTCGCCGACCTACCTGGCGGTGGGCCTGACGGTGGTGGGGCTGATCGCGCTCGCGTTGGTGATCGCAAAGGCGGTCATGAGTTGAGCGAGTCGACGGCGGAACGCGGGGACCAGGCCGAGCGGACGACGCTGGCCTGGACGCGGACGTCGTTCGCGTTCCTGGGCAACGGCGCCCTGCTGATGATCAGGAACCTGCACGGCCCCGTCCGCCCGGCCGACCTGGTCCCCGCCGGGCTCGCCGGCGCCGTGGCGTTGGGAACGTTCCTGATCGCCGTGCGCCGCCAACACACCCTGCAGCAGCGGCCCCTCCCGCAGCGACTCACGCCCCGGCGCCAGGTGCACGTCATCGGCGGGGCCGTGCTGGCCCTCATCGTCGTCACCGCGCTCGCGCAGCTGATCTAGCTACTCGCCCAGCAGGGCCCGCACCGCCGGGCGGGGCCCCGTCGGCCGGAGCATGGCGCTGGCGGGGCGGGGACGCACCGTCAGCGGCCACCAGAACCAGCGGCCCAGCAGCGCGGCGATGGCCGGGGTCATGAACGCGCGCACCACCAGGGTGTCGAACAGCAGGCCCAGGCCGATCGTCGTGCCCACCTGGCCGAGCACCCGAAGCTCGCTGACCGCCATGGAGGCCATGGTGAAGGCGAACACCAGGCCCGCATTGGTCACCACCTTGCCGGTACCGCCGACCGCCCGGATGATCCCGGTGTTCAGCCCGGCGCCGATCTCCTGCTTGAACCGGGCGACCAGGAGCAGGTTGTAGTCGGACCCCACCGCCAGCAGGATGATCACCGACATCGCCAGCACCAACCAGTGCAGCTCCATCCGAATGAGGTGCTGCCACAACAACACCGAGAGCCCGAACGACGCTCCCAGCGACAGCGCGACCGTCCCCACGATCACCACGGCCGCGGCCAGGCTGCGGGTGATCACCAGCATGATGATGAAGATGAGGCACAGCGAGGAGATCGCCGCGATCATCAGGTCGTAGCTGGCGCCGTCGGAGATGTCCTTGAACACCGCCGCGGTGCCCCCGAGGGAGATCCGTGCGTTCTCCAGCGGGGTGGTCTTCAGCGCCTCCTCGGCCGCGGTCTTGATGGCCTCGACCCGCGCGAAGCCCTCGGGTGTCGCCGGGTCGCCTCGGTGCAGGATGAACAGGCGCGCGGCCTTGCCGTCCGGCGACAAGAACATCTCCATGCCGCGCTTGAAGTCTCGGTTGCCGAAGACGTCCGGTGGCAGATAGAAGGAATCGTCGTTCTTGGACGCGTCGAACGCCTGGCCCATGGCGCCGGGGTTCTTGCCGTTCTCATCCAGCTGGCCGAGCACCCCGGACATGGTGCTGTGCATCGTCAGCATCATGGTCCGCATGCTGGCCATGGAGTCGATCATCGGGGGGATCTGGGCGATCAGCTGGGGCAGGAGCACGTCGATCTTGTCGATGTCGGTGACCAAATCGCCGAGCCTGTCGTTGATTTCGTCGACTCCGTCGATCGCGTCGAAGATCGATCGCAGCGACCAGCAGACCGGGATGTCGTAACAGTGGCGTTCCCAGTAGAAGTAGCTGCGCACCGGCCGCCAGAAGTCCTCGAAATCCGAGATGCGGTCGCGCAATTCGGCCGTGATCGCCTGCACGTCGTGGGTTTCGCCGGTCAGGTGGTGGGTGGTGGCGACGAGCTGCGAGATCAGGCCATGCATGCGCTGCATGATGGCGATCATCGTCGCCAGCTCGTCGGCCTGCCGCAGTAGGTCGTCCATCCGTTGCCGTTGGAAGGCGCTGTTCTCGGCCAGGACGGCGTTTTGCGCACCGATCATGAACGGCAGCGTGGTGTGCGGGAGTGTGGTCCCGTCCGGCCGGGTTATCGCCTGCACCCGGGAGACACCCGGAACGGCGAGCACGCCTTTGGCTAACTTGTTCAGTACCAACATGTCTGCCGGGTCGCGCAGGTCGTGGTCCGCCTCGACCAACAAGAGCTCCGGCTTCATCCGCGCCTGGGAGAAGTGGCGGTCGGCCGCGGCGTAGCCGGCGTTGGCCGGAATGTAAGCGGGAACGTATTGCCGGTCGTTGTAGCTGGTCTTGTACCCGGGCAACGCGAGCAGCCCGACGAGGGCGACGCCACACGTCGCCACCAGAACGGGCGCGGGCCAGCGGGTGACCACCGTGCCCATCCGTCGCCAGCCGCGGACCTTGATCATCCGCTTGGGGTCGAAGAGGCCGTAGCGGCTGCCGACGGTGAGCACCGCGGGCCCCAGGGTGAGCGCGGCCGCGACGGCGACGAGCATGCCCGCAGCGCAGGGGATGCCCAGGGACTGGAAATAGGGCAACCGGGTGAAGCTCAGGCAGTACGTCGCGCCCGCGATCGTCAGGCCGGAGCCGAGGATGACGTGGGCCACCCCGCGGTAGGTGGTGTAGTAGGCCGTCTCCCGATCCTCGCCGGCCTGGCGGGCCTCTTGGTAACGGCCGAGCAGGAAGATCCCGTAGTCCGTTCCGGCCGCCAGGCTCAGCGAGGTGAGCAGGTTGATGGCGAAGGTGGAAAGCCCGACGACGCCCAGGTCTGCGAGCAACGCGACGGTTCCGCGCGCGGCGACGAACTCGACGCCGACCAGGAGCAGCAGCAGCACGACGGTGACGATCGAGCGGTACACGGCGAGCAACACGACGAAGATCACCAGGACGGTCGTCGCCGTGATCAAGACGAGGGACTTGTCGCCGCTGGCGTGCATGTCCGCGATCAGCACCGAGGGCCCGGTCAGATAGACCTTGAGCCCGGCGGGCGGGGGCGTTCGCGCGACGATGCCCCGAACCGCCTCGATCGATTCCGCCGCCAGGGCCTCGCCCTGGTTACCGGCGAGGTCGAGTTGCACGTAGGTGGCCTTGCCGTCGGCGCTTTGCGCGCCCGCGGCGGTGAGCGGATCGCCCCAGAAATCCTGGACGTGCTGGACGTGCCGCCGGTCGTCTTTCAGCGTGCGGATCAGGGCGGCGTAGAACTTGTGCGCGTCGTCGCCAAGGGGTTGGTCGCCCTCGAGGACGATCATCGCCGCGTTGTCGGAATCGGATTCGGCGAAAACCTTGCCCATCCGCTTCATCGCCTGGATCGATGGCGCTTCGTCGGGCGTCATGGACACCGAATGTTCTTGTCCGACTTTTTCCAGCGATGGGACACAGAGGGTCACCAGGACCGCGACTGCCAGCCACCCGAAGATGATGGGGATCGAAAATCGGCGGATGGCGCGTGCGATGAATGGCTGTTCCGGATGTGCGGTGGCCGTGCGATTGTTGGTCACTCGGATTTCAATTATTGCCCTTTGCCCCGAGGTTTCTCGTAATGCGCACGACGCTTAGCACGGACGTCCACTTTGGTGTTGGTGTGTTCCGCGGGTAAACGTACGCTACGACGGGCGATGACGACTCGCAAATCGAACAATTGCCGTCTTCTTGGTCTCCGGCGACCTGCCGCAACGGCAGCGGGCGCTCCCTCCGGCCGGTGACGAGCGTCACCTCGGGGCCGCGGGCTGCGCAGGTCGGCCCGACCCGAGTCTTCAGTCCGCCTGCGCGGCGGGCATTTTCGCGCCCCGTACCGCCGAGCGGGCGCCGTTTCCGGTGGTTACCGAAGCCGAGCGGAACGTCACGACCGGCGCTACACTGCTCCCTCATGTGTTCAACGTAGACACGTGTTGAACAAGCTGCCCTTGCGGGGTTAAGGTTTCGAGAAAACAAGCGATATCCGGAGGCAGACTGGGCCGCGATTGCCTTAGGGTCCGAATCAATGAGCGCACCGAATTCCCCGCAGCGGGCAATTCGGTGCGCATGTTCCACCGGCGCAGGGTCGGGGCCAATGCCAGTTTCCGTTTCTGCGCCTTCGCAGATTGGTCTCTGAGTAATGCCCCAACAGCCGTCCGTCGCGATCGTCATTCCGGCCTATAACGAGGAACGTTATATCGGCAAATGCCTGGCATCGTGCCTCGACCAGACCTCTGCGCCGGAGGAGATAATCGTCGTCGACAACAAGTCGACGGACGGCACCGCGGCCATCGTGCGCCGGTTTCAAGCCGAGAACCCGCACGTCGACATCCAGCTGATCGAGCAGAACGACCATCAGGGCATCGCCCCGACGCGCAACCACGGCTTCGATCACGCGCGCAGCGACGTCATCGCCCGGACCGACGCCGATTCCGTGGTCGCCAGGGACTGGGTCGAGACGATTCGCCGCCGGTTCGAGGATCCCGACGTCGACGCGGCGAGCGGGCCGATCGGGTTTCACGACATGCCGCTGCGGGGGTTCCTGTTCTGGACCGACTCGACCCTGCGCGGCAAGGTGCACAAGTACGCGAAGAACGAGCGGTTCCTCATCGGCGCCAACATGGCGATTCGCGCCCAGGCGTGGAAGTCGGTCCGCCACCTGACGCAGCTGGACCTCGAGGACTGCCTGCACGAGGACGTCGATCTCGCGCTGACCTTGTTCAAGAACGACTTCGAGATCGCCTACGAGCCGGGCATGGTAGTCGCCATGTCGGCCCGGCGGGTGGAGTCGTCACCGCGCGAGTTCTACCGGTATGTCACGCGCTATACCAGGACGACCGACCTGCACGGGGTCAGAAGTCCCGCGGGCTACACGGCGATCACCACACTGCTGTTGCTGTACTTCCCGTTCCGGACGATGCGGTTCTTCTACGATCCCGAAAACCTGCAGTTCACGTCGTCGAAGGCGCGCAACAAGCTGCGCGCGATGCGCGCCGGGCGGCGGTTACCCCGCGCGTCACGTCGATGACCGCCGGCGGTGAACTAGCCGATCCCGACGGCCCGCGACCCGCCGACCCCGGCGCCGCGGACGCCCCACGTCCGGGCGGGCCGATCGCCGGCCTCCGCAGGCAGGCGGCGCTGGTCGCGGGGTTCGGGTTGGCCGTCCCGCTCGCCGCCGGCGCGCTGGGGCTTGGCCTGCTCAGCGGGAGCCGGCGCCGCGGGCTCAACTTCTTCTCCTCCACCTGGCCCCACGCGCTGCTGGCGACCAACGGCATCCGCATCAATGTCGTTGGCACACAGAACCTGACGGCGCAGCGCCCGGCCGTCTTCCTCTACAACCACCGCAACCGCGTCGACCCGTTCGTCGCCGCCGCGCTGCTGCGCGACAACTGGATCAAGATCGCCAAAAAGGAACTGGCGAGCGACCCGATCATCGGCACGCTGCTGAAGCTGAACGACGGGGTGTTCCTCGACCGCGACGACACCGCCGCGGCGGTGGAAACCCTGCACCAGGTCGAGGAGCGCGCGAAGCAGGGGCTGTCGATCCTGATCGCCCCGGAGGGCACCGCGCTGGACACCACCGGGGTGGGGCCGTTCAAGAAGGGGGCGTTCCGCATCGCGATGGCGGCGGGAATTCCGATCGTGCCGATCGTGATCCGCAACGCGGAGATCATCGCCGCGCGGGATTCGATGGAGATTCACCCCGGCACGGTGGACGTCGCGGTGCTCCCGCCGATCCCGGTCGACGACTGGACCCTCGACACGTTGACCGATCGCATCGCCGAGGTGCGCGGGCTGTATCTGGACACGCTGGCCGATTGGCCGGCCGAGTCCTAGGCGGTTGCCCGAAGCCCGGAAACCGTCGAGCGCATCGGACGCAGCGACGACAGGAACATCACTCCATAACCGTTGGCGCGCAGGCTGACTCGCAGGCCCGCGCTTGGCGTGTTGTGCTCGAACCACCGGGCCAGGGCCGGGCGGTGCTGGTAGGCGGAGGCGTTCTCGACGCCCAGCAGCCGCAAGAGGGCCGACAACGTGTTGGGCTGGCTGGCCCCCGAGGCGATGGTCAAGGTGTTCCTTCCTGGGTGTGCAGGGGTAGCAGCTGCTGTGTGGTCGAGTCGGCTACCGAATGCGCGGGCGCGTCGATGTCACCCAGCACGAAGGCGAAGGTGATCGCCAGGCAAGCGCATCCCCGGCACAGTGTTTCCATTGGGCCACATCGACTTTCGCATCGGTCGCGGACGGAAGTCCGCGTATCTGCTTCGGGCCGATTACCCCGCTCCGGCGCACGCAAACGGCACGGGGGTAAATCCACGGAATCGCCGGCGTCCCATCGGCCACACGGGTCACTGGAACGGCCGCCGCGGCCCGGGGCTGCTGTGGCGGGTGTGGCGTTACGCGATCACGTAGTCGCTGAGCGGGAACGTCGCGGCTTCCCGCACCGAGTTCAACGTCGACGTGGGCCGCAGCAGCGACGCCTCGCCGCTTGGGCTGAAGTAGTACGACCGCGACGTGGCGCAGTTGCCGGAGTAGAACACCGTGTTGTCCAGCCGTTCGGTCATCCGCTCCATGAACCGGTCGTTCGCCTCCTCGGTCACCTCGAAGGTCGTCGCGCCGCGGCGCTTGACCTCGCCGAGCAGCCGGTCCATGTGCCGCATCTGGTACTCGATGGTGTGGAAGAAGGACAGGCCGGAGAAGGCGAACGGGCTGGCCAGGCTGAAGTAATTGGGGAAGTACGGCATGGTGACGCCCTGGTAGGCCTGGAACCGGGTCTCCCGCCACCACTTTCCGAGGTTGCGGCCCTTGCGGCCGACCACCTCGATGGCCGGGAAGTTGGCCTCCCACAGGTCGAAGCCGGTCGCCAGGACCAGGGTGTCGATCACGGTCTTACGCCCGTCGACGGTGACGACGCCGTCCGGCTCGATCCGCTCGATCCCGGCGGTCTCCAGGTGCACGTTGGGCTGGGTGAACGCGCGGTAAAAGGTGTTGGAAAAGGTCGGCCGCTTGCAGCCGAGGTCATAGTCCGGCGTCAACCTGGCGCGCAGTTCCTTGTCGCGGATCCACCGGAACCGGTTGATCTTGGCCAGGTCGGAGGCGGAGATGTTGCCCCGCCCGCGGGACTCTTTGAAGTGCAGCGCCCCGACCACCATGATGATCTCGAGCAGGATGTCGGTCACCCACCGCAGCGCACGCTGGGCCGCCGGCACCCGGGCGAACAGCCGCCGCACCCCCGGGGAGAACCCGAAGTCGAACTTCGGCAGCACGTGGGTCGCGGTGCGCTGGTAGACGGTCAGCTCGCCGGCCTGCCTGGCCAGCTCCGGAATGACCTGCACCGCCGACGCCCCGGTCCCGATGACCGCGATGCGCTCGCCCTGGTAGCGGTGGTCGTGGTCCCACGCGGTGGTGTGGACCACCTTGCCCCGGAAGCTGGAGACGCCGGGGATGTCCGGCATGCGGGGCTGGGACAGGAAACCCGTGGCGGTGATCAGGAAACGCGACGTCAGGGTTTCCCCGCTGGCGAGCGCCACCCGCCACACCGCGGCGTCCTCGTCCCACTGGGCGCCTTCCACCGTGGTGTTGAACCGCATCTTGCGGCGCACGTCGTACTTGTCGGCGACGTCTGCGGCGTACTTCTTGACCTCACCGCCAGGCGCGAACAGCCGCGACCAGCCCGGGTTGGGCTCGAACCAGTAGGAGTAGGTGGTCGACGGGATGTCGACGGCGATCCCCGGGTAGTGGTTGACGTGCCAGGTACCGCCCAGGTCGTCCTCGCGCTCCACGATGACGAAATTGTCGTACCCGAGGCGCTTGAGCTGGATCGCGGCGCCGATGCCCCCAAAGCCCGCGCCGACGATGACGGCGTCGAAAAGGTCCGTGTCCACACTCTGCTCCGTGCTCACTTGCTCTCGCTCCGCGCTTACACACAAAGAACTTTCACTAATCTTACGGAATTCTAATAGCGCTGTGCGCGACGACGCGGGCGTGTTTGCCGGCATGTGACCTTGCCGACACCAAAAGCTGCTGCCAGACAGGCTGTTTTGCCGGACGCGGCGTTGCCAGCGCTCTTAGCGCGCGGCCGGCCCGGCCGAGGCCGTCGCCTGGAGGCGGCCCAGGAACTCGTGGCATCGCCGCGCGCGCTCGGAGTCTTGCGCCATCACCTCGCTGAAGAACGATGCGACGTCGTCCATGCCAGCGTTTTTCGCGTCGCGCACGTACTGGCCGTAGTCGTGTCCCGCCTTCAGCGAGTGGTACTGCACAGAGATGAGGTCGAAAGTCAGGTCATCGAAACCTGTTTCACCCGTAGTCATGTCATCACCCTTCCGTGTCGTCAGCGTGTTCGCCGGACCGGCTACCCTGGGAGATCGACACCAAACGGCGGCCCGGGGGCAGTTTCGTTAGATGGCGTTTCCCCGGGTCCTTTCGGATGGGCGTCATATCGGTGCGACGACACGCGGCGCTCATCCGACGCATGTTGCGGCGCCTAGGTATACAGGAAACAATGACGAATTGTTCGCCATATTGACAGTTTGGGAGGGGTCCGTATGGGCACTAGTCGCGGCATGATCGCACGTCTCTTCATCCGTTCCCTGGCTCCAGCAGTCGCCGCGGCGTCCGGCCTCGGCGTGTCGGCCCTCGTCGGTTCCGCCCTGCCCACCGCCGCCGCCCAATGTCCCGACGTACAGGTGGTCTTCGCCCGCGGCACCGGCGAAGCCCCCGGCGTCGGCCCCACCGGACAAGCCTTCGTCGA
>NZ_LZKD01000087.1:0-581 GCF_001668695.1 Mycobacterium sp. E2497 | reverse complement strand
GAACCGGGTGCGGCGCAACGGCATTCACCGGACCGGACAGCGCTGTGTCCCACAGTGCTCGGTGATACACGTCGACGCGGTCATCCACCTGGCCGGCGAATCGATCGCCGGCCGGTTCACCGAGAGGCATCGAAAAGTGATCCGCGACAGCAGGATTGGGCCGACCCGCCGGCTCGCCGAGGCGCTGGCTCGCACCCCGCGGCGGCCGTCGGTGCTGGTCACCGCTTCGGCGATCGGATACTACGGGTACGACCGGGGTGACGACGTCCTCACCGAGGACAGCGAACGCGGGGATGGCTTTCTCGCCGATGTCGTTGCCGACTGGGAGGCGACGACCGCGCCCGCGGAACAGGCCGGGGTGCGGGTGGTGCCGGTGCGCACGGGCATCGTGCAGTCCCCGCGCGGCGGCACGCTGAAGCTGATGCGCCCGTTGTTCAGCGCCGGGCTGGGTGGCCGGCTGGGCGACGGCCGGCAATGGCTCTCGTGGATCGGGATCGACGACCTCGTCGACGTGTATCACCGAGCACTGTGGGACACAGCGCTGTCCGGTCCGGTGAATGCCGTTGCGCCGCACCCGGTTC
>NZ_LZKD01000086.1:0-582 GCF_001668695.1 Mycobacterium sp. E2497 | reverse complement strand
GCAACAGCTGGCCGTTGGCCCGCATCGGGAAGTGATGCAGTGTCGCCAGCGGAATGCCGTAGAACTCGGCGACGTTGGCGGCGGCCTGCTCGAAATTCAGGCCGGTGCAGAGCAGGTCGGCGCCGGCCGCAAGCGACGTCAGCGTGGTGTTCACCTCGCCCCAATGCCGGATCAGGGGCTCCCACACCTTGCGCATCAACCTGATCGGGCTGCGGACCGTCCAGATGTTCCGGAAGAACTCCGCCCACATGTTGCGAAGGAACTCCTCGTCGAGGAAATCATGCAGTTCCGGGCCGTACGGGACCGCCGCGAGCCCGGCGGACTCGGCGAAGCCCACCAATTCCGGCGGGACCGCCATGGCCACGTCGTGCCCTCGGCGCACCAGCTCGCGGCCAACAGCCGCCAAAGGCTCGATGTCGCCGCGCGTTCCATACCCGGCGAGAACGAATTTCGTCACGGGTCCTAGCCTTGCAGTTGCCGTGCACCGGCGACGTCGGGGGTATGGCTCCTCACCCAATCCGTCCCACGCGCGCGAAGTTTTCCAGAAGTTCGGCGGTCTTGGTGATGCTGTCCGCAGGCTTG
>NZ_LZKD01000085.1:0-854 GCF_001668695.1 Mycobacterium sp. E2497 | reverse complement strand
GGCAGGAGTCGTGAAAAGCTCTATCCCGGTATCTTCGCCGACATCTTGTCCAGGATCGTCGCTGCGGCCGGAGCGCCGTTGCCCCATTGGCACACCTGCGCGTAGATCACCACATTGTTCTTTGCCCGCGCCTCGCTGGCGCAGACCCAGCCGGTGATCTGCCCGTCCTCCAGTTCCGTTCCCGTCCACCGCACTCCCGTATCGGTCGCGTCGGTCTTCTGGAATCTCCATCGATATTTGCCGCTCAGGTGGATGACGGCATTGCTGCACGCATCGAGACGCTTGGCAAAAGCGTTGCCAAGCAACACCGTCGCTGCTTTGGAATCGACAACCGTCGCAACGGCTTGACGGACCGCATGCTCGTACGTGTCCTTGTCCTCTTTGTAGAGATTGCTCCGCCACGCGGTGTAAGCCACCCCCACCGAGTACGTGTCCAGCCCGAACAGCGCCGCACAGTCGGGGTTGCCCTCGTCGATGACAGGGGGTGATGGAGGCCTGGTCCAACCGGGCGGGGGCGTGCCCGTCCAGTTGAGTTTCGAGCCGACGATGTCGCCGACCACTTCCGGCGGCACGAGCAGCTCGTCGATGCGATTGAGCGCCAGCGTCGGCCCGACTGTGGGTGTCGGCGAGGGTGCCACCGAAGTGGCGCTGTGGCCGCCGCCCTGCCCGCCGCCGCACCCAACCGCCAACGCGACCACTACAGCCCCGAGCGCCGAAACAATGAAACGAATCCTCATTTCGTCTCCTTGCCAAAAGGGCGAGATCCGTATCTGTTGGTCGAAGAATAGGAGCAGTGCGAGAAACGCGGATCGATTTCCCCAACTTGCTTGCTGCTTGGCGTCGGTCTCAAGTCG
>NZ_LZKD01000084.1:0-35358 GCF_001668695.1 Mycobacterium sp. E2497 | reverse complement strand
AGGGTCCGCCTTGCCTGCCAGGCGACGCCCGGGACCGTGTTGGCCAGGTCCGGCCGGCTCTTGGTGAGGGCGCGGATCGCGCGATAGAACGACCAAAGTTGCCGCGGGGTAGGGATTTTCGGTATCCACGCCAGCTCCCAGTGAATGCCGTTGATCGGGTCGTCGAAGAACACTGCGTAGTAGCCGGGCCAGTACTGCGAATACTCTTTCGGCTCATCGGTAACGGGAACACCCCGGTCCAGCAGAAACCCGCGATGGAAGCGGTCGACCTCTCCCCGGCTCCGCGCCCACAGCGCGATGTGGTTGATGCCGACCGCTTGGTCGTGGTGGGAAAGCTTCGCCCCGGTGCGGGCGGGCTGGATACCGATGTAGCTGTGCGGGTTCACATGCCGCGTCATGTAATACGTCGACTCGTATTCCATGTTGAGCGACGAAAAGCTGCTGTACCCGAGCCAGCCGAACAACGCGTCGTAGAACGCGATCGAGTCGTCGTAGTCGAGCACGGCGAACTCGACGTGACACACACCCCGCCACCGCATCAGGCTTTCTCCCGTATCTGCCGACCAGCCACGTTGAAGCTGAACTTCACCGGCGAACGGAACCATCCGCGCCCATGAGGTCTCATCATCTGTTCACAGCCGAGAGTGCGGCGACTACGCGCGCCGTACTGTAGAGCCGCACCCCGATACGGGCGAGATCGGCAAGCCTCTCATCGCTGGTCTGCGACACCGCATCGGTGGCAAGTGCTGTTCGAAAGTCGCGCTCGCTGGCATCGAACAATGTCGCGCGCGGGCAGTTCGGTAGGTTGCACCCGGCGACGAGCACCGTGTCGCAGCCCTCCCCGTGCAGCCACTCCTCGAGCTGAGTGCGATGAAATGCGCTCCAGCGAGGCTTGAACAGGATCACCTCTCTGCTCCCGACGTGCTGTAGGCGTCCCTCAGCAAGAAGCGCCGAATCGAGAGAAACCGCAGGTGGCAGGACCCCAGCGGCCGGCTCAGCGCCGCTCGAACCCGGCACGACGAGCCGGGCACCTTCCTCTACGGCCCGACGTCGAGGAAGGTCCACGTCCGATCCGCCCGGCTCATAGAGACGGACAACGTGAACGATGGGCCGCCCCGCCGACCGAAAAGCTCGGGCCAGCTCTATGACATTCGGAACGACGGATGACGTGCCGGGCACGGGAGAGGCACCCTCATCGAGGAAATCCCGTTGGAGGTCAATCACCACGAGCGCCGCTGCGCCCCAATGCGGCTCGGTGTAATCATCCATGATTTGCCTCCGACGCCCTCGGGATCGGCCACCCATTCGTCAACTTCATCGTCGCAGATGCAGAACGGCCGCCCGACACCCTGTCGAACCGGAACTCCGCCGGATCCCGTCGGCGGCCGCCCCAACCAACTGGGTGAGTGCGTGGTTACATGTATCAGCCTGGCCGCCTGACCCCCAAAGTCGGCGACGCAGGTTCAGTCCAGTCACCTTCGCCTGTCGAAGTTCAGGAGAAATCATGGCCGATGCCGATGCCGCAGCGATCCGAGCGACGCGAGGCAACTGGATCAGCGAGCACCTCGACACCTACCTGGCCTCCGGTGGCGCACGGGGCCACATCATGGATGTGAGTGCGGTCGGTGGCCGCGAGATGACGACGCATTGCCTGATCAGGTGCGTGGGCCGGAAGTCGGGGAAGGTATATGTCAGGCCATTGATCTACGGCAATTTCGGTGGCGAGGTCGTGATCGTCGCGTCAAAGGGGGGCGCCGATGCGCATCCGGGGTGGTATCTGAATCTCCTGGAGAGCGACACGATCGGCGTGCAGATCGCAACCCAAGCATTCGAGGCGACGTGGCGGGAACCCGAAGGCGAAGAGCGCCATCAAGTCTGGGCATACATGGCGCACCTGTACCCGCCGTACATCACGTATCAGCAGTCGACCAGCCGCCAAATCCCGCTGGTGATGTTGACGCTCGGACGGCCGGTCGACGTCTTCACCGCGGACAGTTCCTCAACCGCCTAACGAGCTGCGGCTTCGCTCTAGACGTTGAACCGGAACTCCACCAGATCGCGTCAGCGATAAACGTCACGCCGGTGTGCGATGTGGATGATTCTGACGACCACGTGGTCCTCGAAAACCCGATATATGACTCGGAACTCGCCGCGCCGAGCCGAATACCGACCCTCAAGCTGACCACGAAGTGGCTTACCAACGCGGTAGGGATTTTCGGCTAGCGGTCCTCGGATGAATTCCCAACACGCGACGGCGACGGATTCGGGCAGCGATTCGGTGAGCGCCCGTTTCGCAGCTGCGGTCAGTTCAATTCGGTAGCTCAACGTGGGAGCCGGCCGGTGGCGCGCATCTCCTCGGTCACTTCGTCCAGCGTGAAGATCTCGTCATCCTGCTCAGCCGCTCGAACCTCGCGCATCAAATTCGAGTCGCTGAGGATGGCCAGCGTTTCCATGATCGAGTCATAGTCTTCGGCACTCAGGATCACCGCAGCACGGCGCCCCTGTCGAGTCACTTCGATGCGTTGGTGCGTGCGCACCGCCTCATCGACGAGTTTGGAGAGGTTTGCGCGGACCTCGGCGAGCGGCAGCGTCGTCATGTACAGAATTCTAGCGTGATGCGTTACGCCCGAATAGCCGTCGCGAGGGTTCTGTGGATCCAGACGACTTCGACCTAGAGTGCATTCACTGATTCGGTGCTTCAATCATCGGCGTGGCAGACAGAGCGCCGAACGTTTGGATAAGGCCCTACTGGGATGAGTTCTTGGAAGACGGACACTCCGCCAGGAGCGTCGACCCTGCGTCGTCACGCCGCGCATATCAGCACTGGCACTTAGCCGAGGAACTATCACAAACAGTCGCCCCAAACGACATAGTCCGAGGCACGATTGTGCAAAAGCTCTGGAATGCAGTCGATTCGAGAGTGCGCCTACTGCATGAGCTGTATCAACTCCGACAACTTGCCCGGACTCTCGGATGGGAGTCGGACAAACCAAATCTTCTCGAAATTCTTGCGCGCCTTGGACTCGTACGACCACTTGCACTCCAACAGCTGCAAGCAATTCGAAACTCGGTAGAGCACGCTGACCGCGGAGCGCCAGCCCACGACGCGTGCCTCAATTTTGTCGACATCGTGTGGTATTTCTTGCGCTCAACCGACCTCTTCGCCTCTCGCGTCATCACCAGCTTCGGTCTGGCTGGCGGACACAGCGACGGCGCTGGCGAGAATCCCTATTTCGCCTCGTTCGATTTCGAAGACCGCAACTGGCTGCCCGAGTTTCACGGGCGGTTACCTTCGACGGACGTAAGTGAGCTCATGTCAGACGAGGCACTACCTATTCGGCTGGAAAACCTACGAGAAATCGATGCCGACACTATTTATGTCACGGGACAGGTCGTGCCGCCGACGCCCATGCTCTTCGACCTCGTCCGGCGCTATTTCTTGGTAGACCTTCCGGATCACTTCCGGCCAGTGGACGACCTCTCGCGTCGGTAATTAGCGATTTAGGTCATACGTTGAACCTGAACTCCACCGCATTAAGTCACCGAGCAACGTCTCGGCGAGACAGGTAGCGCAGGTGAACGGTGCCGTCGTCGAAAAGGCTGTGCCCGGCGAGAATCAGATCCTGGCGCACGCCGTCAGGCAGGGCACGTAAGCCTCCGCCCACCATCTTCGGCACCACGAAGAACTGGAACTCGTCGATGAGGCCAGCCCGGATCGCAGCGGCCGCGGTGGTGGGCCCGAAGATCTCGACTACGCCCTCGGCCTGCGCGACGATCCGCTTCAATTCGGCCAAGCGCAGATCGGGTACCAGGCGGACACGGTCCGACTCGATCCCCTCGTGCGTCAGCGTCGACGAAACCACCACCTTGTGGATGCCTCGCCAGCGCTGGGCGAACTCCCGTTCCGCCGCGGCCCACTCTTCGTCCGCTGGATCGGTCTCCCAGTACTGCATCAGCGCGTAAGTCTTCCGCCCTAACACTTCGGTCGACACCTCAGCCATGCGGTCGACATGCGCGGCGAACACCGGATCGCTCGGTGCCGACCACTGGAAGTCGCCGCTGCCGTCGGCAACGTAGCCGTCGAGAGAGACCGTCGCGGTGTAACAGAGGGTTCCCACGGTATTAAGGACCTCCGCGATCGACAGAACTCATCGAGCCTCAGACGTTGAAGCGGAACTCCACCACGTCGCCGTCGGCCATGACGTAGTCCTTGCCCTCCATCCGGACCTTGCCGGCCGCCTTGGCCGCCGCCATGGAACCGGCGGCGACCAGGTCGTCAAAGGACACGATCTCGGCCTTGATGAAGCCCTTTTCGAAATCGGTGTGGATCACCCCGGCCGCCTTCGGCGCGGTGTCGCCCTGGTGAATCACCCACGCCCGCGCCTCTTTTGGGCCCGCGGTCAGGTACGTCTGCAGCTTGAGGGTGTGAAAGCCGGCGCGGGCCAGCGCGTCGAGACCGCGTTCGCTCTGCCCGATCGATTCCAGCAGTTCGGCCGCCGACTCGTCGTCGAGCTCGTTCAGCTCGGCTTCGATGGCCGCGTCCAAGAACACCGCGTCGGCCGGCGCCACCAGCTGCCGCAGCTCGGCGACCCGCGCCGCGTCGGTCAGCACCGCCTCGTCGGCGTTGAAGACGTACAGAAACGGTTTGGTGGTCAATAGGTTCAGCTCCCGCAGCAGCGACGCGTCCACACCGGCACCGAACAGCGTCCTGCCGCCGTTCAAGGTCTCCTGGGCTGCGACGGCCGCGTCGTACACCGGCCGGCGTTCCTTATTGGTGCGAGCCTCTTTTTCCAGCCGCGGCAGGGCACGCTCGAGCGTCTGCAGGTCGGCCAGGATGAGCTCGGTCTCGACGACCTCGATATCCGACCTCGGATCCACCTCACCGGCCACGTGGGTCACGTCGTCGTCGGAGAACACCCTGACCACCTGACAGATGGCGTCGCATTCGCGGATGTGGGCCAGGAACTTGTTGCCCAGGCCCGCGCCCTCGGACGCGCCCTTGACCAGGCCGGCGATGTCGACGAACGTCACCGGCGCCGGGACGGTGCGCTCGGAGCCGAACAGCTCGGCCAGCTTGTCCAGGCGCGGATCGGGCAGCGGAACGACCCCCTCGTTCGGTTCGATCGTCGCGAACGGATAGTTGGCCGCCACCACGTCGTTGTGGGTCAGCGCGTTGAACAGAGTCGACTTACCGACGTTGGGCAGACCCACGATTCCCAGGCTCAGGCTCACAGGGACCCAAGTCTAGGGGTCAGCGGCGGCGCGGGCCGCCATGGACCTTTCGCGGGCCGCTCACGAGTAGGGCCATGGCACGCCCGGGATCGCTACGAGGTATTTACGGGGCTTTCGGCCCATTGCCGGTACGGTCTACATGTGTCAGGACAGCGGCCGAAGTCGGCGGTGGAGCCATCCCACCGTTCGATCCACCCGAATATCCCAGGTATCCCGTGGTATGCCGCCCTGCTCCTCGCCGTCACCGCCACCGCGATCGGTTACGGAATCGACGCCGGCCACAAGGAGCTGACCCATGTCTTCGCCGGCTTCTATATAGCCGGCTGCGTGGCCGCGGTGCTGGCGGTGCGCCAGGACGGGCTGTTCACCGCGATCATCCAGCCCCCGCTGATACTTTTCTGCGCGGTGCCCGGCGCCTACTGGTTGTTCCACGACGCCAAAGTCGGCCATCTCAAGGACCTGCTGATCAACTGCGGCTATCCGCTCATCGAACGCTTCCCGCTGATGCTGGGAACCGCCGGCGTCGTGCTGCTGATCGGGCTGGTCAGGTGGTATTTCGGCATGTCGCAGCGGACGACCGCCGACCCGAAGACCTCCGACGACGCCGAGTCCGCCGACGTGAAGTCCGTGGTCAGCGGGATCATCGCCAAACTGCGCGACATGTGGCATCCGGAGTCCGACGCCGAGGACGCCGACGACGTGGCCCCCGCCAGGGCGCGGCGCGACCGCGGGGCCGGCAGCTCGTCCCGCGCCCGCCGCACGGCGCGCAGCGACCGGTCCGCCGCGCGTTCCGCCCGAGCCCGTTCCCGGCATTCCCGGGAACCGCTGGACGACGGGGCCGAACCCGGCGAACGGCGCTCGAGTCGGAGAAGCTCGGCGACCGCCCGGGACTACGACGCCGCGGAACCGCCCCGGCGCGCGCGGCGCCGCCCCAGGCCGGACGCGGATTCGGATCCGCGCGGCCAATCGCCCCGGGAAGGCCGACGGGAACCGCGCACCCGCCGCAGCCCCTACGAGCGGCCCGCGCCGCGGAGCAGCCGATTCGACGGCTATGACCCGTACGACCCGCCCGGGGCCTCGGAGCACTTCGGTCGGTATGACAGCTACGACCGCTATGAACCGACGTATGAGCCGAGGCGGCGCCGCCCCGCCGCGAACGGCAACAACGGGACGCATCACCCCATCTCGCAGGTCCGCTACCGGGGGGCCGGCGCGGCGGACGAGCCGGCGGCCGATCGGCGCCCGGAGCGCCGCAACCGCTCACGGACGTATGGGCGGCCGCAGCGGCCCCCGACGGAATCCTGGGAATACGACGCCTGAGCGCCCAGCGCGGCTACAGCAGTGACCGGATCTCGCGCGGCAGCGCGAACACCAGGGTTTCCTGGGCCGTGGTGACCGGCTGCACCACGTCGAAGCCGTAGTCGGCGAGCCGCTCGAGGACACCACGCACCAAGACCTCGGGGACGGAGGCGCCGGAGGTCACGCCCACGGTGGTCACCCCGTCCAACCAGGCGGGGTCGATGTCGTCGGCCCAGTCCACCAGGTGGGCGGCCCCTGCCCCGCCGCCCAGGGCCACCTCGACCAGCCGCACGGAGTTCGACGAATTCTGCGAGCCGACGACGATCACCAGCTGGCACTCCGGGGCCATCGCCTTGACGGCGACCTGCCGGTTCTGGGTGGCATAGCAAATGTCGTCGCTGGGCGGGTCCTGCAACTTCGGGAACCGTTGCCGCAGCCGGTCGACGATCTCCATGGTCTCGTCGACCGACAGCGTGGTCTGCGACAGCCAGACCACCTTGTTCTCGTCCCGGACCGTCACGTTGTCGACCGCGGCGACCCCGTCTACCAGCTGCACGTGGTCGGGCGCTTCCCCGGAGGTCCCGATGACCTCTTCGTGGCCCTCGTGCCCGATCAGCAGGATGTCGTAGTCGTTGCGGGCGAACCGGCGGGCCTCGTTGTGCACCTTGGTCACCAGCGGGCAGGTGGCGTCGATGGTCTTCAGGTTGCGTGCGGCGGCCGCGGCGTACACCGTCGGCGCGACCCCGTGCGCGGAGAACACCACGATGGACCCCTCGGGCACCTCGTCGGTCTCCTCGACGAACACGGCGCCGGCCTTTTCCAGCGTGCTCACCACGTGCCGGTTGTGCACGATCTCGTGGCGCACATACACCGGTGCGCCGTGCTTCTCCAGCGCGCGTTCGACCGTCTCGACGGCCCTGTCCACCCCCGCGCAATAGCCACGCGGCTCGGCCAGAAGCACTCGCTTGCGGGCTGGATCGGTGGCTACCGAGCTGGACGCACCGGGAATTCCCATGTCGACAGTCGGCGGCATGACACCCAGGGTACGTTCCGCGGACACGGGGTCGCCAGCTCGCGCCGGCGCGCTTGGAGTTAGCCGCCGCTTGAGGCAGTCTTGGTCCCATGGCTCACGCACCGTATGGAGTTCGGCTGCTGGTCGGCGCGGCGACAGTCGCCGTCGAGGAGACGCTGAAGCTGCCGAAGACCATCCTCATGTACCCGATGACGTTGGCCAGTCAGGCGGCGCACCTGGTGATGGTTTTTCAGCAGAACCTGGCCGAGCTGGTGATCAAGGGCGACAGCACCCTGGAGAGCATCTTCCCGCCGAAGGACGAGCAGCCGGAATGGGCGACCTTCGACGAGGACCTGCCCGATGCGGTAGAAGCGCCCGGCACCGAGCCCGGTGCCGGCGAAGGCGACCGCCGAACCGAGGGCCGGTTCGCGTTGTACTCGCTCGCCGACGCCGCGTCCGATGCGGCCCCGTTGAAGCAGGGCAGGAAATCCGAGGACGCGCCGGCGGCTCCGCAACCGTCGGTGGTGACCGAGCTGGATTACGCGACGCTGACGCTGGCGCAGCTGCGGGCGCGCCTGCAGTCGCTGAGCGTCGACGAACTCGAAGCCCTGCTGGCCTACGAGCAGGCCACCAAAGCCCGCGCTCCGTTCCAGACCCTGCTGGCCAACAGGATCACCCGCGCGAACGCGAAGTGACCCCGGCCGCACATTCCGAACCCAACTCCGCCGAGAACCCGTTTCCGGTGCGCGCGGTGGCCATTCGCGTCGCCGGCTGGATCGACAAGCTCGGCACCGTGTGGGTCGAGGGGCAGCTGGCCCAGATCAGCGCGCGGCCCGATTCCAAGACGGTGTTCATGGTGTTGCGCGACCCGGCCGCCGACATGTCGCTGAGCGTGACCTGTTCGCGCGACCTGGTGGCCAACGCGCCGGTGAAGCTGACCGAGGGCACGCAGGTGGTGGTCTGCGGCAAGCCGTCGTTCTACACCGGCCGGGGCACCTTCTCGTTGCGGCTGTCCGAGATTCGTGCCGTCGGCGTGGGCGAGCTGCTGGCCCGCATCGATCGGCTGCGCCGGCTGCTGGACGCCGAAGGGCTCTTCGACCCCCGGCTCAAGCGACCAATCCCCTTCCTGCCCAACATGATCGGGCTGATCACCGGGCGGGCCAGCGCCGCCGAACGCGATGTGACAACCGTGGCAACCGGACGCTGGCCCGGGGTGCGCTTCGCCGTGCGTAACACCGCGGTCCAGGGCCCCAACGCGGTGGCGCAGATCGTCGAGGCGCTCTACGAACTCGACCGCCACGTCGAGGTCGACGTCATCGTGGTGGCCCGGGGCGGCGGCAGCGTCGAGGACCTGCTGCCGTTCTCCGACGAGACGCTGTGCCGCGCCATCGCCGCCTGCCGCACCCCGGTGATCAGCGCGGTCGGTCACGAACCCGACAACCCGCTGTGTGACCTGGTGGCCGATGTGCGCGCCGCCACCCCCACCGACGCGGCGAAGAAGGTGGTGCCCGACACCGCCGCCGAGCAGCGCCTGATCGACGACCTGCGCCGGCGAAGCGCGCAGGCCCTGCGCAACTGGGTGTCTCGCGAACAACGCGCCCTGGCCCAGGTCCGCAGCCGGCCGGTGCTCGCCGAACCGTTGAGCGCACTGACGGCGCGCGCCGACGAGATCCACCGCGCCCGCTCGGCGATCCGCCGCGACATCACCCGCCTGGCCGCCGCCGAGACGGAGCGCGTCGGTCACCTCAGCGCGCAGCTGGCGACGCTGGGCCCGGCGGCGACACTGGCCCGCGGCTATGCCGTGGTGCAGGCGGTGCCGGCCTCCGGGCCGCCGGTGGTGCTGCGGTCGACGGCCGATGCCCCGGCGGGCAGCCGGCTGCGGGTCCGGGTTGCCGACGGCGCGGTCGCCGCCGTGAGCGAGGGGCCGACCGATGGCCGATAAAGTGCCCGACAAAGGAGACCAGTCAATTACGCCCATTAGTAGCCTGGGCTACGAAGCGTGCCGTGACGAGCTGATAGAGGTCGTCCGTCAGCTGGAGCAGGGCGGCCTGGATCTAGATGCGTCGCTGACGCTATGGGAAAGGGGCGAGGAACTCGCAAGACGCTGTGAGGAGCACTTAGCTGGCGCCCGCAAGCGGATCGAGGATGCGCTCGCGGCCGGCCAGCCGGACGACGCCTGATTTGGCCATTCAACGAAAGTTTGAGCCGTGACTTTTTTTCAAATTGGAACACGTTTCAGTTATGCTGCGGCCCATGGCTGATGCATCACTGACCACCGAACTCGGCCGCGTCCTGGTCACCGGCGGCTCCGGGTTCGTCGGCGCCAACCTGGTCACCACACTGCTGGACCGCGGGTATCGGGTGCGGTCGTTCGACCGTGCGCCGTCACCGCTCGCACCGCACCCGCAGCTGGAGGTGCTCGAGGGGGACATCACCGACACGGCGGTGTGCGCGCAAGCGGTGGACGGCATCGACACGGTCTTCCACACCGCGGCGATCATCGACCTGATGGGCGGCGCGTCGGTGACCGACGCGTACCGGCAGCGCAGCTTCGCGGTCAACGTCGGCGGCACCGAAAACCTCGTGCACGCCGGGCAGGCGGCCGGGGTGAAGCGATTCGTCTACACCTCGTCCAACAGCGTCGTGATGGGCGGCCAGAACATTCCCGGCGGGGACGAGACCCTGCCCTACACCGACCGGTTCAACGACCTGTACACCGAGACGAAGGTCGTCGCCGAGCGATTCGTGCTGTCGCAGAACGGTGTTGGCGGGATGCTGACGTGTGCGATCCGGCCCAGCGGCATCTGGGGCCGCGGGGACCAGACGATGTTCCGCCGGTTGTTCGAAAGCGTGATCGCCGGCCACGTCAAGGTGCTGATCGGCCGCAAGTCGGCGCGGCTGGACAACTCCTACGTGCACAACCTGATTCACGGCTTCATCCTGGCCGCCGAGCACCTCGTCCCCGGGGGCACCGCTCCCGGCCAGGCGTACTTCATCAACGATGACGAACCCATCAACATGTTCGAGTTCGCGCGGCCGGTGGTCGAGGCCTGCGGGGTGAGCTGGCCCCGGGTCCGGGTCAACGGCCCGATGGTCCGCGCGGCGATGACCGGCTGGCAGCGGCTGCATTTCCGATTCGGCATACCCGCTCCGCTGCTCGAGCCGCTGGCCGTCGAGCGGCTGTATCTGGACAACTACTTCTCGATCGCCAAGGCGCGCCGCGACCTCGGCTATGAGCCGCTGTTCACCACCGAGCAGGCGATGTCGCAATGCCTGCCCTACTACGTCGACATGTTCCGGCGCATGAAGGACGAAGCGCAGCAAGGCAATACCGCTGCCAAGCCGACGGTCTAACCCGCCCTTACCGAAAGCCCACCATCTCACTGCCCCACGCGGCGCGGATGCGCGCGTCGACATCGCACGCGACGGTGTCACGCTTGTCGATGATCAGGCACGCGCGATCGGCCGCGCGGTAGGACGTCCAGTCCGGCTCGCCGTCCGGACCCGCGGGCTCTGACCGTGCGGCGAAGTTTACCCACCTCGTCCGCATTCTCTTGGACACCGCCTTGGCGGTCGCGGCACCGCCGAGCTTCAGTGTGGGGTCCTTCGGACCGCCGAGATTGCCCCAGACATAAGGCAACTCGGTCGCGTGAGCGGCGTTGACCAACAGCAGCTTCAGCAGCGGGGTCGCGTAGTCGAAACGGTACAGATACACCGGGGCGACGCGGGAGTGCCCCTCGGCCAGCCACACCGACGGCATCCGGAACCCGACGTCGGTCGCGATGCTCAAACTCCTTGCCCTGCGCCGCAATCGCGAATAGGCCGACCCGATCTGCTCCTCGGTGGGCAGTTGTAGGTCGGGTTGTTCGGCGGCGATCTGATCGAACATCGACGTGATCGCGCGGGGGGTGATCGGCATCAGCCGTGAGCGCATCAACCGAAACAGCGCCGCCTCGTGCCGGTTGGTGCCGATGATCAACGGGACGGGAAGCGAGCGGCCCTCCTGCACTCGCTTGACCGGGTAGTCGTCCAGCAGCTCGCCGTCGATGATCGGGACGAACGCCAGAATCCCCGGATTACGCACGGGCACTTCGTCGAAGACCTCTTGGGAGGCGGCCAGCAGCACCGCGGTGGGCACGGTCGGCAACCGGTCCGCATCGACGTCGAGCCGCTCGAGGACCGTCTCGGCCACCCGCTCCGCCCTGCGCCGGTCGTACACCGACGTGGCCGGCGAGCTCTGGGCGATCGCGCGGGCGAACAGGCCCTCGGCTGCCGGGCAGGCCAGGAGGGTCGTCACGATCCCCGCACCGGCGGATTCGCCGAACAGCGTGACGTTGCGGGGATCCCCGCCGAACGCGGCGATGTTGTCGCGCACCCACGTCAGCGCCGCGAGCACGTCGCGCAGTCCGACGTTGGAATCGAACCGCCGCCGCGAGGTGGTGAATGACGACAGGTCCATGAAACCGAGCGCTCCGACGCGGTAATTGACCGTCACCACGACGACGTCGCCGCCGCTGACCAACCGGCGACCGTCGTACAACGCCTGGCTGCCCGAGCCCAGGACGTAAGCCCCGCCGTGCAGCCAGACCATCACCGGCTTGCGGTCACCCGGCTGGGTGCCGGACGACGCCCAGACGTTCAGCCGGAGGCAGTCCTCGCCCTGCGGCGCGCCCAGGTCGAGCGGCATGTTGGGAAAGACGGGTTGCGGGCAGGCCGGCCCGTAGCGGGTGGCGTCGGCGACCTGGGTCCACCGCTGGGGCGGCTGCGGCGCCCGGAACCGCAGGTCGCCGACGGGCGGCGCGGCGTAGCGGATGCCCTTCCAGGCTCGGGCGTGGCCGAGGTCCGCGCCCCGGACCGGGCCGTAGCCGGTGTCGACGACGAGAGTGTCACTCGGCATGCGGTTGCCTAGGTGAGCCTCTGGGTGAGGAACTCGATCACCCGCTTGCGGGCCTCGTAAGCCGGCTGTCCGTCGACTTCGCGAACCTCGTCGGTCAGCACCGAATGCGCCATTTTGCCGAAACCGCCCACGTTGCCCGGGCTCGAATCGATCTCGATCACCTCGAACGCGTCGCCCAGTCGCTGTTTGAGCACCGCAAAGCGTTCGCGGGGGACGGCGCTGTCCTCGCTGAACCGCAGGCCCATCGCGCACAGGCCGTCGTTCGCGGCGCGCTCGGCCACGGTGGCCAGTTCGGCTTCGCTCAGTCCCGGATCCTGGCGGCGCGCGCGACCCAGCGGCAGCGGTACCGACGGCTGCGAGAGCACCGGGGCCAGGACGGCGTCGTCGACCGCCGCGGCCAGCGCGAAGCCGCCCGTGAAGCACTGGCCGATCACGCCGACCCCCTTGCCCGGCGTCGACGCGTTCAGGTCACGCGCCAGCGCCCGCAGGAACAACGACACGGGCCGCTGCTTGTTCGTCGCGAACGCCGCGAATTCCTTTGCCACGCACGCCCGGCTGATGCTCGCGGCGATATAACCGACCGTCTTGGCCCTGCCCGGCTCGCCGAACAGCGACGGCATGGCGACGGTGAAGCCGTTGTCCACCAGATGATTGCCCAGGGCCAGCACGCCGGGATGGATTCCGGGGATCTCGGGGATCAGGACCACGCCCGGCCCGCTGCCCTTGCGGTAGACGTCATGGGTGTAGCCGCCGCCGGTGAACGGCGCCACCGACCATCCGGACAGATCCGCTTGGGGTGCAGTCACACTCGGCCCTTCCTCAGCGCGGGGGGAGCGGCGGTTGGGATTGCGTCGCCGAAGCCAGCGTACGGAACTGATCGGTGTTTCCGGCACCCGTAATCGCGATTTGGGTGGCACCGGACGGGCCGGTGAGCCGGGTGGTCCACACCGGCTCCGCGTCCGCCCCGCTCTGGCCGGCGCCGTTGTAGACCACCCAGTTCGTCCCCGCGACGTCGACCGTTCCGGCCGGATACGCCGAGGAATGGATCGAACCCACCAGCTTGTCCTCGTCGGCGTTGCTCTGGGTGAGGCTCAGATACATTCCGGTCGGGCTGATGTAGCCGACGATCGAGGTGGGCGCGTTCACCCGCTGACCGGTCGCCGGGTCGGTGCGGCCGCCCTGGATGCCGCCGCGGCTGCCCGAGTTGGCCTGCCAGCCGGCGGGCAGCTTGGGCAGCCGGACGGGGAAGCCGAGGGTCGCGGCATCGGCCCGCAGAGCTGTTGCCGCGTCGTAGGACGGCACCACACCCTGGTGGTTGCCGGGCTGAAACGAGCACATGCCCACCAGGCCCGCCAGCAGGATGCAGCCGAGCACCAACGGCATCAGCGACCAGAACATGTCGCGGCCGTCCTGCAACAACCGCGGTTTGGCGGGCCGTGGAACGGGCCCCGGCACGGCCCCGGCCACCAAGGCCGGCTCGCCCGTGACGGGGGCGTCCGAGCTGGCGTTCAGCGGCGACTCTTCGGTCATCCCCCGAGTATCCCAGTTCCAGCAGACCGATCCGCTTCTGGGACAATCACCAACCATGACAGTTGAGGGCGACGGCCCATCCGGACGTCCACGTGGTGAAGCCCCGGACCGCAACCTGGCCCTGGAACTGGTCCGGGTGACCGAGGCCGGTGCCATGGCCGCCGGCCGCTGGGTGGGCCGCGGCGACAAGGAGGGCGGCGACGGCGCGGCCGTCGACGCGATGCGCGAGCTGGTGAACACGGTGTCGATGCGCGGCGTCGTGGTGATCGGCGAGGGCGAGAAGGACAACGCGCCGATGCTCTACAACGGCGAGGACGTCGGCAACGGCGACGGCCCGGAGTGCGACTTCGCCGTGGACCCGATCGACGGCACCACGCTGATGAGCAAGGGCATGCCCAACGCGATCTCGGTGCTGGCGGTGGCCGAGCGCGGCGCGATGTTCGACCCATCGGCCGTGTTCTACATGAACAAGATCGCCGTCGGGCCCGAGGCGGCCCATGTGCTGGACATCACCCAGCCGATCTCCGAGAACGTGCGCGCGGTCGCCAAGGCGAAGAACCTGTCCGTGCGGGACATGACCGTGTGCATCCTGGACCGCCCCCGGCACGCCCAGCTGATCGAGGACGTCCGGGCGACCGGGGCGCGCATCCGGCTGATCACCGACGGCGACGTCGCCGGGGCGATCTCGGCCTGCCGGTACCTCTCCGGCACCGACATGCTGGCCGGGATCGGTGGCACGCCGGAGGGCATCATCGCCGCCGCCGCCATCCGCTGCATGGGCGGCGCGATCCAGGCGCAGCTGGCGCCGAAGGACGACGAGGAGCGCCAGAAGGCGATCGACGCCGGCCACGACGTCGACCGGGTGCTGACCACCGAGGACCTGGTGTCCGGAGAGAATGTCTTCTTCTGCGCCACCGGGGTCACCAACGGCGACCTGCTCAAGGGCGTGCAGTACTACCCCGGCGGCTGCACGACGCAGTCGATCGTGATGCGGTCGAAGTCGGGCACCGTGCGCATGATCGAGGCCTACCACCGGCTCTCGAAACTCAACGAATACTCCGCCATCGACTTCACCGGGGACAGCACCGCCGCCTATCCCCTGCCCTAGACCGAGAATCACGCCTGAAACGACAAGGACAGTTACCTATGGCCTTTGATGCCACCGATACCGAATACCGCATCGAACACGACACCATGGGCGAGGTCCGGGTGCCCGCAAAGGCGTTGTGGCGCGCGCAAACCCAGCGCGCGGTGGAGAACTTCCCGATCTCGGGCCGCGGTTTGGAGCGCACCCAGATCCGCGCGCTGGGTCTGCTCAAGGGGGCCTGCGCACAAGTCAACAAGGACCTCGGATTGCTGGCGCCGGAGAAGGCGGACGCGATCATCGCCGCCGCCGCCGAGATCGCCGACGGCCTGCACGACGACCAATTCCCCATCGACGTCTTCCAGACCGGGTCGGGCACCAGCTCGAACATGAACACCAACGAGGTGATCGCGAGCATCGCGGCCAAAAACGGTGTCACGGTGCACCCCAACGACGACGTCAACATGTCCCAGTCGTCCAACGACACCTTCCCGACCGCCACGCACATCGCGGCCACCGAGGCCGCGGTGCGCCACCTGATCCCGGCGCTGGAGGTGCTGCACGACGCGCTCGCCGGCAAGGCCCGCGAGTGGCACACGGTGGTCAAGTCGGGCCGCACGCACCTGATGGACGCCGTTCCGGTGACCCTGGGCCAGGAGTTCAGCGGCTACGCCCGCCAGATCGAGGCGGGGATCGAGCGGGTGCGCGCCACCCTGCCGCGGCTGGGCGAGCTGGCGATCGGCGGGACCGCGGTGGGCACCGGCCTCAACGCCCCCGACGGCTTCGGCACCAAGGTGGTCGAGACGTTGATCGCCTCCACAGGTCTGGGCGAATTGCGCACCGCCACCAACTCGTTCGAGGCGCAGGCCGCGCGCGACGGCCTGGTCGAGGCCTCCGGCGCGCTGCGCACCATCGCCGTGTCGCTGACCAAGATCGCCAACGACATCCGCTGGATGGGATCCGGCCCGCTGACCGGGCTGGCCGAGATCCAGCTGCCGGACCTGCAGCCGGGCAGCTCGATCATGCCGGGTAAGGTGAATCCTGTTCTGCCGGAAGCGGTTACGCAGGTGGCCGCGCAGGTGATCGGCAACGACGCGGCGGTCGCCGTCGGTGGTTTGAGTGGCGCATTCGAGCTCAACGTCTACATCCCGATGATGGCCCGCAACGTCCTCGAGTCGTTCAAGCTGCTGACCAACGTGTCGCGGTTGTTCGCCGAGCGCTGCATCATCGGGCTGCGGGCCAACGTCGATCACCTGCGCGAGCTGGCCGAGTCGTCGCCGTCGATCGTGACGCCGCTGAACTCGGCGATCGGCTACGAGGAGGCGGCCGCGGTGGCCAAGCAGGCCCTCAAGGAACGCAAGACGATTCGCCAGACCGTGATCGACCGCGGCCTGATCGGCGACAAGCTGTCGGAGGAAGAGCTGGACCGCCGCCTGGACGTCTTGGCGATGGCCAAGGTCAAGCCGGAAGCCTAGGCGGGGTGGTGCAGCGATGACGGCTCCGCCCGGCGGCCCCTACGATCAGGGCCCCTACGGCCAGGGTCCCTACGGCAACCCGTATGGGCAGCAACCGTATTGGGGAGGCCAGCCGCAGGGCGGCCCGCAACCGTACCCGCCGACCGGCCCCTACCCGTATCCACCGCCGGGGTATCCGCATGCCGGGCAGCAGTTCCCGCCCGGGCCCTATCCACCCGGGCCGCCACCGGGCGGCCCCGGCTCGAAGCTGCCGTGGCTGATCATCGGTGGTCTGGTCGTCCTGGCCGTGATCGCGCTGGTGGCCACCCTGATCGTGATGCGGGGCGGCAGCCACGGCAAGTCCGCGACCGCCGCGCCCTCGACGTCCAGCACCACCGCCAGCCAGCCGAGGGGTCAGCAGACCGCCACCGATTGCACCCCTAACGTGTCCGGCGGCGAGATGCCCAGGACGGACTCGATCACCGCAGGCAAGCTGTCGTTCCCGGCCTCTGCCGTGCCCCCCAACTGGACGGTGTTCTCCGACGACCAGGACCCGAACCTCATCGGAGCGGTCGGCGTCGCCCAGGATGTGCCGGGCGCCAATCAGTGGATGATGACGGCCGAGGTGGGCGTGACGAACTTCGCGGCCAGCATGGACGTCACCGCCCAGGCGTCGAAGTTGCTGCAGTGCATCGCCAACGGGCCGGGCTATGCGAACGCGTCGCCGACGCTGGGCCCGACGAAGACCTCGTCGATCACCGTCGACGGAACCAAGGCCGCCCGCGCGGACGCCGACGTCACGATCGCCGACCCCAGCCGCAACGTCAAGGGCGACTCCGTCACCGTCATCGCCGTCGACACCAAGCCGGCCACCGTCTTCATCGGCAGCACGCCCATCGGTGACACCGCGTCGGCGGACATCATCGGGCGGATCATCGCCGCGCTCAAGGTCAACAAGTCCTGAGCCGGCTCCCGGCGGCCAGTCCAGCTAGCCGGCCGGCGCCGAGACGTGGGTGGCTTCGGACCGCCCCCGCAGGACGGTGGAATAGCACTCCGCCCAATGCCTTCCCTCGGCTTCGCCGGCCCGCTCGATGGCCGCCGCCGCGCACAGGATGCGCCGGTCGGCGGTCTTGGCGAGATCGGCCAGCCGGGCGGCCTCGTTGACCGCGTCGCCGATCACCGTGTACTCATAGCGGTTCTCGGCGCCGATGTTGCCGGCGAAGACGGGGCCGGCCGAGACGCCGATGCCGAAATCGACCGGAAGCCGGCGCAGCTGGGCGCCCAGGGCGCGGGCGGTGGCCAAGGCCGCCGACGCCGGCTCGCCGGCCGGTAGCGGCACCCCGAAGACGGCCAGCGCGGCGTCCCCGGCGAATTTGTTGACCAGCCCGCGGTTTTCGTCGACGGTGCCGACGACGATGCGGAAGAAGTCGTTGAGAACCTCGGCGACCTCCTGCGGGGGACGGCTTTCCGCCAGCTGCGTCGAACCCACCAGGTCGATGTAGAGGACCGCCGCCTCGACCACGTCTCCCGACAGTGTTGCGCCCTCCTCGAGGGCGCGCTGGGCGACGTCGGTCCCGACGTGGCGCCCGAACAGGTCGCGCAACCGCTCCCGCTCGGCCAGCCCGGCCACCATCCGGTTGAATCCCGTTTGCAGACGCCCGATCTGGGACCGTTCATATGCCCCGACGTAGGTTCCGATGCGGCCGCGCTCGACCTCCGCCATGGCGTCGACGACCTCCCCCAGCGGGTCGGAGATGGATCGCGCCGTCAAGATCATGGTCGGCAGCCCGAGCACCAGCGCGGCCAGCGCGACCACCAGGATCGGGACATCCAGCGACGCGGACTTCTCGATCAGCCATCCGTAGGAGCGAAGCACGACCAGCGTCGCGATCACCCCGATGGGGAAGGCGCTGGACAAGAACCACAGCAGGACCAGACGCGCGTACACCCCGGGCACGGCCAACCGTGGCTCACAGCCCAGGGTGGCGGCGCGCATGATGGGGCGCAGGACGCGCTGCGCCAGCAGCATCGCGGTACCGGCGGCGGCCGGCCCGCCCAGCAGCGCGCCGAGCGCAATGGGCAGCAGCAGCTGGGCCCCGCCACCGAGATTGAGCAGCATGAAGATGCCACCGCTGGCGGCCCATGCCCCGAACAGGATGGCCGACTGGCGCCCGGGCAGCTTCAGCGCGATTTCCCGCTGCTGCTGGTCGGGTTCGGCCCCGGACGCGTACCAACGCAGCGTCGGGGTGATGCTCAGGACGCCGGCGGACGCGACGGCGGCGATGCCCAGCAGAACGAGCGCCACCACCGCCGCCGGATTGGTTTGGGCGAAGTCGACGTTGGCCGCGACGGAGGTGTGGCCGCGCAGCGGGATCAGGATGGCGGCCGCCTCGACGACGGCCAGCACGTACGAGCACGCGAGGTCGGCCCCGTATTCGATCGCCAACCGGCGGGCGGACTTTCGCTGCCCCACCGGCGCTTGCGGGCGCCACTTCCCCAGCCGAGTGGCCACGCGTGCCCGCAAGCCCGTGCTAGGCACCGTTGTTCGGCCCGCCGGAGTTCTGGCCCGGGATGTCGGTGATCGGGAAGTTGGGCATCGGCTTGGGCGACGACGTGTTGGGCAGCGTCGGGATATCGCCGGGCGGGATGTCGTGGAGTTCGTTCGCGGGTGGCCCGTTCTCGCGGCTGCCGTAGCTGCTGCCCGGCGCCCGGGGGCCCAGGAGTTCGCTGACCGTCACCATCCGGTAGCCGTTGGCCTTGAGCACCGGGATGAACTGGTAGATCAGGTCGACGGTGCTCGAGTAGGTGTCATGGAACAGCACCACCGAACCCGGCTTGGTGTAGGTCATCAGCATGTACCGCGTCGCCGCCGTGTTCGAGTCGTTCGCCCAGTCGAAAGGGATGACGTCCCAAAGGATTTCGGCGAGCCCGAACTTGGCGGCGGTCTGCCGGACCGCGTCGGTGGACAGCCCGCCGGCAGGCCGGTAGATGGAAGGCGTCCGCCCGGTGGCGGCGGTGATCGCGTCATTGGCCTTGGCGAACTGGGGCGCGATGTCCTCCGGTGGGATCGTCGCCATGTTGGGGTGCTCCCAGGTGTGGCTGCCGATCTCCATCCCCGCGTCGGCCACCTGCTTGGCCCCCGCGGGGTTGGCCGCCACCTTGTTGCCGATCTCGAAGAACGTCGCCTTGGCGTCGTTGTCCTTCAGGATCTGCAGCAACCGGGCATCGAAGGGGCTGGGCCCGTCGTCGAAGGTCAGCGCCACACACTTGACCACCGCGCAGCTGAGGTTGTCGGCGCGCGTCACGTGACCGGTCAGTCCGCCGATCACCAGCACGGCGACGGCAGCGACGACACCGACCACCGTGCGCCAATAGCGCCAGGCCTGGTTGTCGGGTCTTTTCGGCACGGTAAGAGCCTACCCACCGCGAGACTGCAACTAGCGACGTGTTTCGCGAGTGGAGGCGTCGCGGAATACAGTTTCGCGGCCCACGAGGCGCGTCACTGCGGTCCGGCGATCTCCTCGAGCATCTCGGTCACCAGCGCCGCAATCGGTGACCGCTCGCTGCGCAACAGGGTGATGTGGGCGAACAGCGGGTGACCTTTGAGCTTCTCGATCACCGCTGCGACACCGTCGTGCCGGCCGACGCGCAGGTTGTCGCGCTGGGCGATGTCGTGCGTCAGCACCACGCGCGACCCCGCGCCCAGCCTGGACAACACCGTCAGCAACACGTTGCGCTCCAGGGACTGGGCCTCGTCGACGATGACGAACGAGTCGTGCAGCGAGCGGCCCCGGATGTGGGTCAGCGGAAGCACCTCGAGCATGCCGCGGGACAGCACCTCCTCGAGCACGGCCGGGCTGGCCAGGCCCTCGAGCGTGTCGAAGACCGCCTGCGCCCAGGGACCCATCTTTTCGCTCTCGCTGCCGGGCAGGTAGCCCAGCTCCTGGCCGCCCACGGCGTACAGCGGGCGGAAGACCACCACTTTGCGCTGGGTCCGCCGTTCCAGCACGGCCTCCAGGCCCGCGCACAACGCCAGCGCCGACTTCCCGGTGCCGGCCTTGCCGCCCAGCGAGACGATGCCCACCGATTCGTCGAGGAGCAGGTCGAGCGCCACCCGCTGCTCGGCGGAACGGCCCCGCAGGCCGAACGCCTCGCGGTCGCCGCGGACCAGCTGAACCCGCTTGTCGGCATTGACCCGGCCCAGCGCGTGCGAGCTGCCGCCGAGCAGGCGAATACCCGTGTGGCAGGGCAGGTCTCGCGCCTCGGCCAGATCGATCTCGCCCTCGGCGAACAGCGCGTCGATGTCCTCGGTGGCCGTCTCGATCTCCCGCATCCCCGACCACCCGGAGGCCACCACGTCTTGCGCGTGATACTCGTCGGCGGCCAGCCCCACCGCGGCGGCCTTGACGCGAAGCGGAATGTCCTTGCTGACCAACGTGACTCGCTTGCCCTCGGCGGCCAGGTTGGCGGCGCAACTCAGGATCCGGCAGTCGTTGTTATCGCTGCGGAAACCGGCGGGCAGCACCGCGGGGTCCGTGTGGTTGAGTTCGACGTGCAGCGTGCCGCCTTGCGCCCCAACGGGAATGGGCTGATCGAGCCGTCCGTGCACGAGCCGGAGGTCGTCGAACAGACGCAGCGCCTGCCGGGCGAACCACCCCAGCTCGTGGTGATGCCGTTTGGCCTCCAGTTCGCTGATCACCACCAGCGGAACCACCACCTCGTGCTCGGCGAACCGGCTGCACGCCCACGGGTCGGACAGCAGCACGGAGGTGTCGATCACGTAGGTCCGGATTTCGGTCACGTAGCGCTCCTCGAGCGGGATGAGCCCGCGCGGACCCGCACAGGCATGTCGGCGGGAACTGCGACACCAGGACCGGGGCCGGTCCTTCCGTTGTGGTGACGGGAGGTGCCGCCCTGGCAGCAGAGCATGACGCTGACCATCGAGATCGACGCTACTCTCGTCGCCGCTTCGCAGCAGCGCAGGCGCGCCGACGACTAAGTCGCCACGCGCGAAGATCGGGCTAGCCGATGACGAACTGCTTGAGGGCGGGCTCGTCGGCCACACCCCATGCGGTGATGCGATCCGAGATCGCCTGCCGCAGCTGCTGTTGGTCGAAGATGCCCGCATCGGCGACGTTGCGCAGCTTGTCCCGATAGGAGTCGATGTCGGCGCCCGGCACCTGCAGGTCGGCCGCGCGTGCCGCGATGGCCGCGATGGTCTCGTCGCGGGTGTACTGCAGGCAGTGCTCGACGAGGTTGGAGAAGAACAGCTCGTGGCGCCGCTCGTCGCGCGCGATCCGGTCGATCAGCCCGGCCAGGATGGGCTCCTCGAGCTGCGCCGCGAGGTTCTCGCAGAAGACGGCGTGCGTGCGCTCGGTGAACGCCATGTACACCAGGGTTTCGACCTGCGTGTACGTGTCGGCGCGGTAGCCCTTCATGACGTACTGGACCCGGGCCTCCTCGTTGGCGGTCGGGTCGACCTCGCGGGTGACCACCAGGTACTCGCGCAGCGCAATCGCGTGCAGGTGCTCCTCGGCGGTCCAGCGGCCCAGCCAGCGGCCCCACCAGTCTTCGAGGATGAAGTGCTCGACGAGCTCACGGTGATGGCCGGCGAGGTTGTCCTTGAGCAGCAGCAGGATCTCGCAGGCGTCCGTGTACTTCCGGGGCAGCGTCGCATCGGACGGTTCCCAGTCACGTCCGCCCAGGAATGCGAAGTTCTCGCCCCGGTCGAACGGCACGTAGTCGTGAGCGAACCAGAGTTCCTCGGTGCTCAGATGCCGGTCCATGTTGGCTTCGCACACCGGCTCGAGTTCCAGGGTCAGCGCGTTAGCTACAGGTTTCTGTGCCATGCGGTTACTGTAACTTGCATACACAGGTTCGTGAAATCGCTTGCGCCGTGTCGCGACAACTGGTGACTTTGGTCCCTAAACCGGTCCGGCCCGCGGTCAGCGGTCGACCAGCGTCCACTCCTCGAGACCGCCGTACAGCGGGAAATCCCTGGCCAGCCGCGTCACCCGCTGCCGCAGGGCGGACAGGTCCGCGGCGGTCCCCGCGGCCAACGCTGTGGCGATGACGTCGGCGACCTCGGCGAACTCCGCATCACCGAAGCCGCGGGTCGCCAGCGCCGGCGTGCCCACCCGCAGGCCCGACGTCACCATCGGCGGCCGCGGGTCGTTGGGTACCGCGTTGCGGTTGACCGTGATGCCGATCTCGTGCAGCAGGTCCTCGGCGGCCTTGCCGTCCAGCGGGGAGTCGCGCAGGTCCACCAACACCAGGTGGACGTCGGTGCCGCCGCTGACCACCGACACACCGGCCTTGGCCACGTCGGGGGCGGTCAACCGTTCGGCGAGGATCCGCGCGCCGGACAGCGTGCGCTGCTGCCGGTCGGCGAACTCGGGGGTGCCGGCGATCTTGAGCGCGACGGCCTTGCCCGCGATGACGTGCATCAGCGGGCCGCCCTGCTGGCCGGGGAACACCGCGGAGTTGACGGACTTGGCGTACTCCTGCTTGCCCAGGATCAGGCCGGAACGCGGGCCGCCCAGCGTCTTGTGCACGGTGGTGGACACCACGTCCGCGTGCGGCACGGGCGAGGGGTGCAGCCCGACGGCGACCAGGCCGGCGAAGTGCGCCATGTCCACCCACAGCTTGGCGCCGACCTCGTCGGCGATCGACCGGAACGCCGCGAAGTCCAGGATCCGCGGGTATGCCGACCATCCGGCGATGATGACCTGCGGGCGAAACTCGAGGGCCTTGGCCCGCACCGCGTCCATGTCCACCAGGTGCGTCACGGGATCCACACCGTAGAAACCGGTTTCGTAGAGCTTGCCGGAGAAGTTCAGTTTCATCCCGTGGGTGAGGTGCCCGCCGTTGGCGAGGTCGAGGCCCAGCAGCCGCTCCCCCGGCGTCATCAGCGCCTGCAGCACCGCGGCGTTGGCCTGCGCGCCCGAATGCGGCTGCACGTTGGCGAAGTCGGCGCCGAAGAGCGCCTTCGCGCGGTCCCGGGCGATGTTCTCGACGACGTCGACGTACTCGCAACCGCCGTAGTAGCGCCGGCCGGGCAGGCCCTCGGCGTACTTGTTGGTCAGCACGCTGCCCTGGGCCTGCAGCACCGAGCGCGGCACGAAGTTCTCGGAGGCGATCATCTCCAGGGTGTCGCGCTGACGGCCCAGCTCCTTGCCGAGCAATTCGGCGATGTCGGGATCGACCGCGGCGAGCGGCGCGGACATCACGGACGTGGAGGGGCGGGCGTCGGGTGCAGCAGTCACGGGGCCAGTCTATCGAGCCATGGTTTAGCCAGCCCAGCCGTCGGGCGCGCGTCCGCCCCTGCGACACTTGCAGTATGCCGCGGCTTAGCGAGCCGAGCCCCTACGTGGAGTTCGACCGAAAGCAATGGCGCGCGCTTCGCATGTCGACGCCGCTGGCCCTCACCGAGGAGGAACTGGTCGGGCTGCGCGGTCTCGGTGAGCAGATCGACCTGCTGGAAGTGGAAGAGGTCTACCTGCCGCTGGCCCGGTTGATCCACCTGCAGGTCGCGGCCCGCCAGCGGCTGTTCGCCGCCACCGCGGAGTTCCTCGGCGAGCCGCAACAGAATCCGGACCGGCCGGTGCCGTTCGTGATCGGCGTGGCCGGCAGCGTCGCGGTCGGCAAGTCGACCACCGCCCGCGTCCTGCAGGCGCTGCTGGCGCGCTGGGACCACCACCCTCGGGTGGATTTGGTGACCACCGACGGCTTCCTATACCCGAACGCCGAACTCGATCGACGAAGCCTGATGCACCGCAAAGGTTTTCCGGAGAGCTATAACCGCCGGGCGCTGATGCGCTTCGTGACCTCGGTGAAATCGGGATCCGACTACGCGTGCGCGCCCGTCTACTCGCACCTGAAATACGACATCATCCCCGGCGCCAAGCACGTCGTCCGCCATCCCGACATCTTGATCCTCGAGGGCCTCAACGTCCTGCAGACGGGCCCGACCCTGATGGTGTCGGACCTGTTCGACTTCTCGCTGTATGTGGACGCCCGGATCGAAGACATCGAACAGTGGTACGTCTCCCGGTTCCTGTCGCTGCGCGGCACGGCGTTCGCCGACCCGGAATCGCACTTCCACCACTACTCGGCCCTCAACGACACCAAGGCCGTCGCCGCCGCGCGGGAAATCTGGCGGTCCATCAACCGGCCCAACCTGGTCGAGAACATCCTGCCGACCCGGCCCCGGGCCACGCTGGTGCTGCGCAAGGACGCCGACCACTCCATCAACCGGCTGCGGCTGCGCAAGCTCTAGCCGGCGACCGCCGCGGTCAAGCCGTCTCGAGGCGGCGCAGGCCCAGGTACTGCAGTCCCGCGAAGGCTGCGGTGTACACGCCGCCGGCCAGCGCGGCGGCGATCCCGGTCGCGGACAGCGGCAGCACTTCGGCGGCCACGATCGCTCCCAGGGTGAACGCCACGTTGGCCACCACGACGCCGATTCCGACGCGGCGCAGGTTCGGCGCCGCCGCCAGCAGGAACACGGCCAGGCCGCTGAACACGAAGAAGGCGCCGAGGCTGTATTCCTGCAGCGAGCTCAACCCCGTCAGCGACGACAGCGGGTCGGCGAGAAATGCGACGACCAGACCGCACAGTCCCGTGAAGGTGGCGTCGGCGCGCATGGCGAAACGCAACAGCGAGTCGGTCGCGTCGTAGAGGGGTCGGGTTGCCAGACCGGGTGCGCCAGATGCAGACATCATGTGATTACTCCTCGCGATGGCGAATTGGGTCGAACATCAGCGTGCTACCGGTGCACCTGCCATATCGACTCGTGGCACTGCCAACTACTGCCACGGAAACAAGGACCAGGGTGTGGGCCCGGCTATTCCCTTCTGCGAGCACGAATCCGATTTGTTATTCGACAGACGCCAGTCTGGCGTTCACCTGCCCCACCAGTCACAAGATGCGAAGACACGACCGCGTGCCCGCCTCCGAGCGACAAAGTCAGTCGCTGGGCACCGGGATCCGCCCGCGCAGGTCCGCGGCGATCAGCCGGGCCGCGGCGTTCTGCCAGTTGTGCAGCGAGCGCTGCGGGACCTCGGTGACCAACCAGTGCCAGGCCTGGCGGGCGACCGGATCCAATCCGGCGGCGGTGGCGTTCTGCGCATACGCGCGCACGCCGACGACGTACGGGAAATACAGCGAGTTGTAATGGCGCCACTGCTCGGTGGTCCCGAAATCGCCCGCGTCGCGGGGTTTCAGCCGCCCGATCGCGTCAGCGAGGACCGCCTTGAGTTCGTTGGCCCGCTCCAGCGGATGGTCCGGCGCGCCCCGCGCGGCGAGCCGCTCGTCGATGACCGGCAGCGCGGTCAACGGGCTGGCGACCAACTTGGTCAGGTCGCCGTAGTGGCCCAGCGCCCGGCGGGTGAGCCTGGCGAAGGTCTGGTCGTCGACGTCGACCAGGGGATCGGCCGAACGCAATGGCAACGCCGCCCCGGTGTGCCGCAACGCCGCCCGGTCGGCCCGCAGCGCGGGCGACTTCGAGAACGCCATCCGGTCGAGCGCGCCGGCCAGCGGGTCGGCCAGCACCTGCACCGCGATGGCGATCGCGAGGCTGCTGAACAACAGCACGCCCAGCACCGTCCGCCCGGCGGGCTCGTCCCGCGTCACCGCCAGGCCGACCAGCGCCTGGCCGCCGAACAACACCCCCACCGCCATCGAGCCGGTGAACGAGCGCAGCATGTCGGCACGCAGCGCCTGGCCCTCCTCGAACGCGTCCCACAGGGCTACGGCGAGCCCGAGCGAGAGGACGTCGATGCTCGTCGACGCCAGCGCCACCCAGCTGGGCACCAGGCCCAGCGGAATGATCAGGATGGCGTTGCCGAGCGCGAAGAACAGGGTGGCGACGACGGCGAGCCCGACGGCCGACCGGGGGCGGCGCGGCTGCCGCAACGCGACGGCCATCGCGCCGAACGTGGACAGCGAGATCACCGCGAACATCAGCCAGTGGCCCGTCCGCAACGGCCCCTCGACGCTGCCGGCCAGCATCGCCCCGAACAGGGTCAGCGCGCCGACCCCCGCCACCAGCAACACCTCGCGGCTGCGCGCCCGCCCGCCGTCCCTGGGCCGGGACAGCTCGACGAGCACCGCGAACCACGCCACGCCGGGAACGGCCACCAGGTAGATCTCAACGCGACTGAGCAGGTGCGCGTAGGCAGGGCTGGTGTTGCGCACCGCGTCCAGCGCGACCACCAGCGCGAAACCGCACAGACCGATCGCCGCCATCACCAGCACCGGCTTGCGCGGATCGCGGGCCAGCAGGTACAACCCGAGCCACCCGCTCAGCGTGAACACCACCGCCGACAGCGCAGCCATGAACCAAGTGTGTCACGGGCCCGGCCGACCGCCGAGGCCGTTTACTTGCCGTACCTGCGGTGCCGCCGGTTGTAGTCGCGCAGCGCGCGCAGGAAGTCGACCCGGCGGAACGCGGGCCAGTGCGCTTCGGTGAACCACATCTCCGAATAGGCGCTCTGCCAGAGCAGGAACCCGGACAGGCGTTGCTCCCCCGAGGTGCGGATCACCAGGTCGGGATCGGGCTGCCCGGAGGTGTACAGGTTTTCGGAGATGCCGTCGACGGTCACCGCGTCGATGAGTTCCTCGGCGGAGGCACCGTTGGCGAGCTCCTTGCTCAGCAGCGCCCGCACCGCGTCCACGATCTCGCGGCGGCCGCCGTAGCCGACGGCGACGTTGACATGGAACGGCGCGACCACGGGCGTCGACTCCACCGCGTCACGCAGCCGCCGGGCCGGCTCCTCGCCCAGCAACTCCAGATCGCCGACGGTGCGCACGCTCCAGCGATTGGCCGGCGCGCAGATCTCCTCGACGACATCGGTGATGATCTCGATGAGTCCCGCCAGCTCGTCGGGGTCGCGTTGCAGGTTCTCGGTGGACAGCAGGTAGACCGTGGTCATCTCGATGCCGGCTTCCTGGCACCAGCGCAGCATCTCGGCGATCTTGACCGCACCCATCCGGTAGCCGTAGCTGACGTCGGCGTAGCCGGCATCGCGGGCCCAGCGCCGGTTGCCGTCGCACAGGACGGCGATGTGACGCGGAAGGTCGGACTTGGAGGAGGCCAGATCCTGCCTCAGCCGCAACTCGTAGACGCGATACAGCGGCTCTTTGAGACGCGGCGGGATAATTTCCACGGAGATTCAGCCTACTGCGAGCCGCACCGAATTCCCCTGCGATTTCGGCCCGGTTTCGCGCCGGTCACCGGGCGGCAGTCACCACGCCGTGACGATTGCCGATTACTGTTGGCGGTGAGCAGCCACTGGCAATTGCCGACCTGCAAGACAAGGCACAGGAGACATGAGCAGCCAGACGAGCACGTCTGCCAATCCGGAGCGTTCGGATCGCGAATCCGAGGCCATCACCCCCGGCAACACCGTCGAACAGCTGGTCGAGGGTGCCGCCCACGTCCTGACCAAGCCGCGCATGCGCGGCTGGATCCACTTCGTGTCCGCGTGGCTGGCGATCATCACCGGCGCCACGCTGGTGTCGGTCTCGTGGGCCGCCTCCTCGCCGCGCGCGGGTCATTCGACGCTGGTCTACGCGGCGGCGACGGTGGCGATGTTCGCCGTCAGCGCCACGTACCACCGGGTGCAGTGGAAGTCCGATGCGGCCCGCAATCGCATGAAGCGGCTCGACCATTCGATGATCTTCGTGTTCATCGCCGGGAGCTACACGCCGTTCGCGCGCCTTGCCATGCCGCAGCAGACCGGGGTGCAGGTGCTGTGGATCGTGTGGGGTGGCGCGGCCGCGGGCATCCTGCTCAAGGTGTGCTGGCCGTCGGCCCCGCGCTGGCTGGGTGTGCCCCTCTACCTGCTGCTGGGCTGGGTGGCCGTGTGGTACTGCCCGACGATCCTGCACACGGCCGGGGTGGCCGCGATGGTCTTACTGGCCGTCGGCGGCGTGTTCTACAGCATCGGTGGGATCTTCTACGGGCTCCGCTGGCCCGACCCGTGGCCCAGGACGTTCGGCTATCACGAGTTCTTCCACGCCTTCACCGCGATCGCGGCGATCCTGCACTACATCGCCATGTGGTTCGCGGTGTTCTACGTCGGCCACCAGGCCTGGCTGCACTGAGCCGGCTACAGGTGCGTGACGTCGGCGGGTGACCAGTAGGCCTTCATGTGGGCGACCTTGCCGTCCTCGTCGAACGCCATCACGTCGATCGGCTCGATCACCATCCGGTGCTCCCCCGCGGTGATGGTGAGGCGGAAATGGAAGGCCGCCTCGTTGCCCGCGACCCGCAGCGTGACCAGTTCGCATTCGCGCTGCACGTCGTTGACCGCGGAGTAGAAGCCGTGGATCGCCTGGCGGCCGATGTGCACCTCGCCGCCGACGGGGTCTTCGACGGTGGCGTCGTCGGCGTACAGCTCGACCAACTCGTCGGCGCCACCCTTGGCGACCAGTTCGATGTAGCGGTTGACCGTGTCGGTGATGTGTTGGGCGCTCGGCATGAAAGGTCACGCTACCGTGGGGCGGCCAGCGCCCCCGCGAGGTCTGCGGCGGTGGTGACCGGCAGGTCGCACGCGCGGCCCCGGCACACGTAGGCGGCGTCGGCGCCGGCCACCCGGTCCCGCCCGGCCAGCAGCGCCGAGGAGTCCTTCTCGCCGCCCACGACGATCCCCCCGCCGGGCGCCAACCGTCGCGCGTCGGCCAGCAGCGGAGACCGCGACGGATCGCAGGCGACCGCGACCTGCAGCGGACCGCGAACCGCGGCCTCCGCCACGGCCAGCCAGTGCCCCGCCGAACGCGGCGCGCGCTCCAGCAACACCGAATGCGCGCTCAGGGCGTCTGCCGCCGCGCGCAGATACCGCTCCGCGCGCTCCCCGTCGACCAGGTGCGCCGCGGTCAGCAGCGCCTCGGTGATGCTCGACGCGCCGGAAGGGGTGGCCCCGTCCAGTGGGTCGGCGGGCCGAAGCATCAACCGCTCGGCGTCGTCGGCGGTGTCGAACCAGCGGCCCGGCTGCTGCGGGTCGGCGAAGTGCCGCAGCGCGGTGTCCAGCAGCTCGACCGCCGCGCCCAGCCAATCCGCGTCGGTGTCCAGCTGGTAGAGCGCGAGCAGGCCGGTGGCCAGCATCGCGTGGTCCTCGAGGATGGCGGCGCTGTCCCCGACGACCCCGCCGAGGCTGGCGCGCCGCAGCCGCCCGTCGACCAGGTGCAGGCCCAGCAGCGCGGTCGCGCAGTCCCGGGCGGCGCGGGCCAGCTCGGGCTCGCCGAGGGCCACGCCGGCCTCGGCCAGCGCGGTGATCGCCAGCCCGTTCCAGGACGTGACGACCTTGTCGTCGCGGCCGGGCTGGGCCCGGGCGCGACGGGCCGCCAGCAGCGCGGCCCGGACCCGTCCGGCGCGTTGCGGGTCATCGGGGTCGGCGGGCAATTGCAGCACCGAGGCCCCGTGTTCGAAGGTGCCCGCCGCCGTGACACCGAAAAGCCTTGCGGCCCAATGGGCGTCGTCAGGCCCGAGCACCTCGGTGAGCTGCCCGGGCGTCCAGACATAGGTCGAGCCCTCGCGGCCGTCGGCGTCGGCGTCCAGCGACGACGTGAACATGGCGCCGTCGGCGAGGTCGTCGAGCAGAAAACGCGCCGTCTCGGCGGCGACCCGGCGCGCCAGCGGATCCCCGGTCCGCCGGGCCCAGTGCGCATAGGCGCGCAGCAACAACGCGTTGTCGTACAGCATCTTCTCGAAATGCGGCACCACCCAAGCGTTGTCGACGCTGTAGCGGGCGAACCCGCCGGCGAGTTGGTCGTAGATGCCGCCGCGCGCCATCGCGTCGCCGGTGCGCGCGACCGCCTCCAGCGCGGCCGCCGACCCGGTGCGCTCATGATGGCGCAGCAGCGCCTCGAGCAGCGCCGACGGTGGGAATTTCGGTGCGCCGCCGAAGCCGCCGTGCGCGGTGTCCTGCTCGTCGAGCACCGCGGCGACCGCGTGATCACACAGCGCCGGCGCCACGTCGGGGCCGCCGGAGGGCAGCCCGGACGCCATCGCGCGCAGCTCGCCGGCAATGTGGTCGGACGCCCGCTCCACCTCGTCGCGGCGCTGCTGCCACGTGGCGGACACCGCCGAAAGCAGCTGCAGGAAGCCCTCTTTCGGGTAGTAGGTGCCGCAGAAGAAGGGCCGGCCGTCGGGCGTCAGGAAGCACGTCATCGGCCATCCGCCGTGTCCGGTGAGCGCCACGGTGGCGTTCATGTACACCGCGTCGAGGTCCGGGCGTTCCTCCCGGTCGACCTTGATGCAGACGAACCCGGCGTTCATCGCGGCGGCCACCTCGTCGTCCTCGAACGACTCGTGGGCCATGACGTGACACCAGTGACAGGCCGCGTAGCCGATCGACAGCAGGATCGGCACATCGCGTTCGGCCGCGGCCACCAGCGCCTGCGGGTTCCACTGCTGCCAGTGCACGGGGTTGCCGGCGTGCTGGCGCAGATACGGGCTGGTGGCCAGCCCGAGGGTGTTCGTCGCCGCGGCGTCAGCCGGGCTCATCACCGGGCCCCGGTGAGCGCTCCGATCCGTTAGCCCTGCCCGGCGGGTGTCCGTCGGCGTCGTCGACCGCGTCGGTGCCCTCGTCGGCGGCCTGGTCGGGCTCGGGGTGCTTGGGATCGAACGAGTCGGGCACCTTCTTCAGTTGCTTGTTCATCGATCGCAGCAGAAACAACGTGGCGATCAACAGCACCACGACGATCAGCAGCCCGATCGGGCTGGCCTTGCCGAAGTCCGGCCCGGTGTGCTTGGGCGGGGCGTCGGCCAACACACTCGCCATCAGGAGGTGGTTCACCCGTCGATCTCGATTCCGGCGAACAGGTCGTCCTCGGGCAGCCGGACCGGGACGCGCGAGCGCGCCAGCTCGAACTCCTCCGTCGGCCACAACCTCTGCTGCCACGCGATGGGCGCGGCGAAGAAATCGTGCTCGGGGTCGATCTGGGTGGTGTGCGCCCGCAGCGCGTCGTCGCGCTGGCTGAAGTACTTCGAGCACTCGACGCGCGTCGTGACCCGGGATTCGAAGGGGTCGTGCGAGGCATCCCAGTGCTCGAGCCACTTCTTGAACGGGGGTTCGTGACCGTGCTTGACGGCCTCGTCGTGCAGCAGCTGCATCCGCGCCCGCAGGAAACCGTGGATGTAGTAGAGCTTGGACACCGCCCACGGCTCGCCCGCATCCGGAAAGCGCCGATAGTCGCCGGCCGCCTCGAAGGCGCCGACCGAAACCTGGTGGCAGCGGATGTGATCGGGATGCGGATAGCCGCCGTTCTCGTCGTAGGTGGTGAGCACGTGCGGGCGGAACTCGCGGACCACCCGCACCAGCGCCTCGACCGACTCCTCCAGCGGCACCAGCGCGAAGCATCCTTCGGGCAGCGGGGGCGGCGGGTCGCCCTGAGGCAGGCCGGAGTCAACGAAGCCCAGCCAGTGGTGCTCGACACCGAGGATCTCGGCGGCCTTCGCCATCTCGTCGCGGCGGATCTCGGCGATGTGGCCGTGCACTTCGGGCAGGTCCATCGCCGGGTTGAGAATGTCGCCGCGCTCGCCGCCGGTCAGCGTCACCACCAGCACCCGGTGGCCCTCGTCGGCGTAGCGGGCGAGGGTGGCCGCGCCCTTGCTGGATTCGTCGTCGGGGTGGGCGTGCACCGCCATCAACCGCAGTTCGCTCACGTGCCCCCTTGTCGGTCTGCTGGTCGCCGGATACGAACCTATAATTCCAGTTCTTCAGATCGTTGCATGCCGCCGGCCGCCGGCCGGCGGCCGACCGCTCAAGGCATACCCAGGCATGACCGAAACCTCTCCTTCGCGTCCGGAGGCCCGCTACGGGCGTTCCGGGCGCGCGCGCGTGCCCCGGCGCTGGGTGATCGGCGGGCTGGGTGCACTGGTGGTGGCGGCGGGCCTGGTGATCGCCGTCGTCGGCTACCACCGGCTTGGCATGAGCGCCGTCACGGGCTCGCTGGTCGGCTACCGGGTGCTCGACGACCAGACCGCGTCGGTAACGATCAGCGTGACGCGATCCGATCCGTCGCGGCCGGTGGACTGCATCGTGCGGGTCCGGGCGAAGGACGGTAGCGAAACGGGCAGGCGCGAAGTGCTGGTCCCGGCCTCCGATGCGGCCACGGTGCAGCTGACCACCACGGTGAAGTCCAGCAAACCCCCGGGGGTGGCCGATATCTATGGGTGCGGCACCGACGTGCCCGCCTATCTGCGGCCGGCGTGACCCCTTAACAACAGGCGAACTGCGAATTTGGAGTCATCAATTGTTTGCGCGGTGGTAACATGGGTGAATGCACGGTTCCTGATGGGACCGTGTATTGCTGCATTAAGGCCGTGAGCAGAACGGATCGGCAGCACACGGGAGGAAGACCCGGATCACTCCGGCGGCGGGGTCAACAGGCTTACGCGGTTACGCGAAAACGAGAACACGAGGAGCACGACAAGATGACGGACACTTCGGTGACGTGGCTGACCCAGGAGTCACATGACCGGCTGAAGGCGGAGCTCGATCAGTTGATCGCTAATCGTCCGGTCATCGCCGCGGAGATCAACGACCGCCGTGAAGAAGGGGACCTGCGCGAGAACGGCGGTTACCACGCCGCCCGTGAAGAGCAGGGCCAGCAGGAGGCCCGGATTCGCCAGCTGCAGGACCTGCTCAACAACGCCAAGGTCGGCGAGGCGCCCAAGCAGTCCGGCGTCGCGCTGCCCGGCTCGGTGGTCAAGGTGTACTACAACGGCGACAAGTCGGACACCGAGACGTTCCTGATCGCCACCCGCCAGGAGGGCGTGAACGACGGCAAGCTCGAGGTGTATTCGCCCAACTCACCGCTGGGCGGCGCGCTGATCGACGCGAAGGTGGGCGAGACCCGCAGCTACGTCGTGCCCAACGGCAACACCGTCGAGGTCACGCTGGTCAGCGCGGAGCCCTACCACTCGTAGCGGCCGCCAGCCGCCTCGCGATCGCACCCGCCCAATGGTGGCGACCCGCATCGCCCGGCTACGCCGCGCTCGCGATCGCACCCGCCCAATGGTGGCGACCCGCATCGCCCGGCTACGCCGCGCTCGCGATCGCCACTAGCCCAGCGCCTGGTCGAGGTCGGCCAGCAGGTCGGCGACGTCCTCGATGCCGACCGACAGCCGCACCAGGTCGTCGGGCACTTCCAGTTGCGAACCGGCCGTCGACGCATGCGTCATGGCGCTGGGGTGTTCGATCAGGGACTCGACGCCGCCGAGCGATTCGGCCAGGATGAACACCTCGGTGCGGGCGCACAGATCCCGCGCCGCTTGCCGGCCGCCCCGCATGCGGACCGACACCATGCCACCGAAGCCACGCATCTGCCTGGCGGCGACGTCATGCCCGGGGTGGCCGGGCAGACCGGGGTACAACACCGTGATCACACCCGGATGTTCGGCCAGGAATTCGGCGACTGCCGCGGCGTTTTCGCTGTGCCGCTGCATCCGCAGCACCAGCGTCTTCAGCCCGCGCATGGTCAGGTAGGCGTCGAACGGGCCGGGCACCGCGCCGGCCCCGTTCTGCAGGAACGCAAAAGCCTCGTCCAGCTCCTTGTCGTCGGTGATCAACGCGCCACCCACCACGTCGGAGTGGCCACCGATGTACTTGGTGGTCGAATGCAACACCACGTCCGCGCCCAGCGTCAACGGCTGTTGCAGCGCTGGCGACGCAAACGTGTTGTCCACCAACACCTTTACCGACGACTGCTTGCCGATCTCGGCCAAGGCCGCGATGTCGGCGATGGACAGCAGCGGGTTGGTCGGCGTCTCCACCCAGATCAGGCGCGTGTGCGGGGTGATCGCGGCCCGGACGTCGTCCAGGCCGGACAGCGCCACCGGCGTGTAACGAATCCCCCACTGGGTGAACACCTTGTCGATCAACCGGAAGGTGCCGCCGTAGGCATCGTTGGGGATGATGACGTGGTCGCCGGGCCGCAGCATCGCCCGCAGCGCGCAGTCGGTGGCGGCCATGCCGGATCCGAACGCGCGCCCGTAACCGCCACCTTCGACGGCGGCGAGCGAGGCCTCCAGCGCGGCGCGCGTCGGGTTGCCGGTGCGCGCGTATTCGAACCCGCCGCGCAGCGCACCGACGCCGTCCTGGGCGAACGTGCTGCTGGCGTAGATCGGGGCGTTGACCGCCCCGGTCGCCGGGTCCGGCCGGTAGCCGGCGTGAATGGCCTTGGTGGCGAGTCCGGTGAAGTGTCCGTGTCGGTCGGCGCTCATCGACGCTCAGCCTAGGCGACGGCCACCCCGGCTAGGTCGCGCGCACGACTAGCTCGGCCGCTCCTCGGTTCCGTCGAACGGCAGGCAGACCGTCGTCATGATCTTGTCCGCCAGCGTCTGCCGCTTGGAATCCCACAGCGGGAAAAGGAACCCGATGAAGCAGATGATCGCGTCGACGAAGTGGGCCAGGGAACGCACCACCGACATGCCGAAACCGATCGGCCGGCCGGTGACCTCGCTGACCACCTTGAACTTCATCACCGACTTGCCGACGCTGGATCCGGTGAGGCCCTGGCGGTAGCCGTAGTTCCAAATCAGATAGACCAGGCCCACCAGCGATGCCAACCACTGCGCGGCCATGCCGATGGTCGAGTTCTGCGTGGCGCAGTACTGGTTGACCGCGTACTGCGTGACGTCGGTGACGCACGACGTCTGCTGTGTCGCGACGAGGATGCCCGTCCCGATTCCGTGCACGACCGCGTACGGGAGGATGTCGATGATGAACGCCACCACCCTGGTGAGCCACGGCGTGTAGGACTCCGTCGGCAACGTACGGATCGCCGGTCCCGGAGGGGGTGGCGCATACCCGCCCGGGGACGGCGGGGGCGGCGGGTACGACCC